>CABUWB010000106.1 GCA_902495025.1 uncultured Eubacteriales bacterium | reverse complement strand
GTTTTAGGAACTTTAAAAATTTCAGGAATAGAATTTTTATTGCATTAACATAAAAAGAAACGCAGGAATGAAAACCTGCGTTTCAAAAAAAATTTACCCCAACTCTTGACAAAGAGCCAAAAAACAGGGCTATTGCAAATTAATGCAATAGCCCCGATAATTAAATATTAATCTCTTGGGAACTTGATAGCTGCCTGAGCTGCTGCAAGTCTTGCAATAGGTACTCTGAATGGTGAACAGGATACATAGTCAAGACCAATTCTATGGCAGAACTCAACAGAAGATGGGTCGCCGCCATGCTCACCGCAGATACCGAGCATAAGGTCAGGTCTTGTCTGCTTACCAAGCTTAACAGCCATTTCCATAAGTCTGCCCACACCAATCTGGTCAAGTCTAGCAAATGGGTCTGACTCATAAATGCTGTTTGCATAGTAGGAGTCAAGGAACTTACCTGCATCATCTCTTGAGAAGCCGAAGGTCATCTGTGTAAGGTCGTTTGTACCGAATGAGAAGAACTCTGCCTGCTCTGCAATCTTATCAGCGGTAAGAGCCGCACGAGGAATTTCAATCATGGTACCAACCTTATATTTAAGGTTTACGCCCTCTGCCTTGATAATTTCATCGGCAGTTTTTGTAACAATCTTTTTAACAAATGCAAGCTCCTTAACCTCACCAACAAGAGGAATCATAATTTCAGGCACTATGTTCCACTCTGGGTGAGCCTTGCTTACCTTAATTGCAGCCTTGATAACGGCAGTTGTCTGCATTTTTGCAATCTCGGGATAGGTAACTGCAAGACGGCAGCCTCTATGACCCATCATTGGGTTAAACTCATGGAGTGATGCAATAATGTTTTTAATTTCAAATACGGTTTTGCCCTGTGCCTTGGCGAGCTGCTCAATGTCCTCTTCCTCGGTAGGTACAAACTCATGCAGTGGTGGGTCAAGGAAACGGATATTAACGTGCTTGCCCTCCATAGCCTCATAGAGCTTTTCAAAATCGCCCTGCTGCATTGGCTCAAGCTTTGCAAGTGCAACCTCTCTCTGCTCAACGCTGTCGGAGCAAATCATTTCTCTGATAGCTGAAATTCTGTCAGGGTCAAAGAACATATGCTCTGTACGGCAAAGACCGATACCCTGTGCGCCAAAGGACGCAGCCTTCTTTGCATCTCTTGGAGTATCTGCATTTGTTCTTACCTCAAGATTGCGGTACTTGTCAGCCCATGCCATAATTCTGCCAAACTCACCGCTTATTGTAGCGTCAACAGTAGGGATAGCATCGCCGTAAACCTTACCTGTTGAGCCGTCGAGGGAAATCCAGTCACCCTCCTTATAAACTACGCCGTTAAGCTCAAAACGCTTGTTTGCCTCGTCCATATTGATAGCGCCGCAGCCCGATACACAGCAGGTACCCATACCTCTTGCAACAACGGCAGCGTGTGATGTCATACCGCCACGAACGGTAAGTACACCCTGTGCATAGTTCATACCCTCAATATCCTCTGGTGAGGTTTCAAGCCTTACAAGCACAACCTTTTCACCCAACTTGCCCTGCTCAACGGCATCGGCAGCCTCAAATACAATTTTACCACAGGCAGCACCTGGTGATGCAGCAAGTGCGGTTGCAATAGGCTCTGCCTCTTTAAGAGCCTTTGCGTCAAACTGTGGGTGCAGGAGTGCGTCAAGCTGCTTAGGGTCAATCATGCAGACAGCCTGCTTTTCATCAATCATACCCTCGTCAACAAGGTCGCAGGCAATTTTAAGGGCAGCTGTTGCTGTTCTCTTGCCGTTTCTTGTCTGGAGCATGAAAAGCTTTCTGTCCTGAATTGTAAATTCCATGTCCTGCATATCTCTGTAGTGATTTTCAAGAGTTGAGCAAACAGACTTGAACTGATCAAATACTTCAGGCATGATTTCAGCCATCTTAGCGATAGGCATAGGAGTTCTTACGCCGGCAACAACGTCTTCGCCCTGAGCGTTCATAAGGAACTCACCAAAGAGCTTCTTTTCGCCTGTTGCAGGGTTACGTGTAAAGGCAACGCCTGTACCCGATGTTTCACCCATATTTCCAAATACCATTGACTGTACGTTTACAGCCGTACCCCATGAGCCCGGAATATCGTTCATCTTTCTGTAATAAATAGCTCTTGGGTTGTTCCATGAACGGAATACGGCACGAATTGCGCCCATGAGCTGCTCCTTAGGGTCAGATGGGAAGTCCTTGCCGATAGCCTTTTTATACTCTGCCTTAAACTGGTTTGCAAGCTCCTTTAAATCTTCCGCTGTAAGCTCTGTATCCAGCTTAACGCCTCTGTCAGCCTTCATTTCATCAATAAGCTGCTCAAAATATTTTTTGCCTACGCCCATAACAACGTCAGAATACATCTGGATAAATCTGCGGTAGGAGTCATAAGCAAACCTTGGATTGTTTGTCTTTTTTGCAAACGCCTCAACAACTACGTCGTTAAGACCTAAGTTAAGAATTGTGTCCATCATACCGGGCATAGACGCTCTTGCACCGGAACGTACGGAAACAAGCAGAGGATTGTCAATATCACCAAACTTTTTGCCTGTGATTTCCTCCATTTTTGTTATGTATTCCATAATCTGCGTCTGAATACTGATATTGATGGTTTCGCCGTCCTCATAGTACTGATTACAAGCCTCTGTTGTAATTGTAAAGCCCTGAGGTACAGGCATACCAAGGAGGGTCATTTCCGCAAGGTTTGCGCCCTTGCCGCCAAGCAGCTCACGCATCTTGTCGTTGCCCTCTGAGAATAAATAAACATATTTCTTGTCCATTTCAATTACCCCCTTGTGTGCAATTTATACAATTGCAGGAATCGATTTTGTTAATCTTATATCAACATTATAGCATAATTTTTGAAATTTACAACAATTATTTGTCGATTGTATAAAAAAAATTATCCGCCGCAGGATTTCAGTGAGTATTTGCGGTATTTTTATTAAGACAGCGGTACTAATGCGCACTGTCCCTTATAATCAAAAACAGCCAAGCGCTTTAACACTTGACTGTAATGTAAATATTCGGTTATATATGCTTGATAAATTGGAATTTGTTGTTATAGAAAAAGTTCCATTTCGTTATCCTTTTTGGTGAAGCCTTTTTCTGTATATAAGCATTTCCCTTGTTCACTGTAATTTAGCCACAACCTTCTTATGTTATTTTTATGACTATATTCAATGATGGTATCTAAAATTTGATTTGCATACCCACACTTTCTGAATTGTGGAGAAGTGTATATATTCAATATATAGCCCTCAAGCCCACTTAAATTTTCATTATATGGAATACGGGTAAACAGGCACAAAGAACCTATTGCAACCAGTTTTCCCTTTTGGAATATTCCCCAACTGATTAAATCCTTATTTATATGCGACAAAAAATATTGCTTAGTTGCACATTTAAGTTCAGAAGTATCTATTTTTTTGGAAATTTCGCCTAATTCTTCAAACAGCTCTTTTCTCAAAAGCCAAAAATCATCTGCAAATCTTTCATCAAGTTGTAAAATATAATTCTCCATAATACAAAATTCTCCCCACAAATTCCGATTTCTCCAATTCTAAAAGCTGGAAATTTCCATTCCAATCATATTCCAAAATGAATAATATATTTATTCTCGTTTTTAGCTCTTTTCATCAATTCAACAAGTTTATCAACATGAGAGTCTTGTTGAAGAAAAATCTTAAGAAAACTATCTATTGAAGTTGGTGGAATCAAAGTGACACCATAATACGCCAATCCTTTTTCAGGTCTGTCTAATGTATGCCAATAACAATCTATTTCGGAAAACAAATTCAAGAGAGGGAAAATATAATCATCATGAATAGATATAGAATCATATCTTTCGTGTTCATATTCATCGTATCTTTTATTCTTAATTGGGTTATCCATCATAATTCCAAATTCATGTTTTAACATAGTTATCACCTCCACAAATTCCGATTTGTCAAACAGCTGAAATAATCAACATATTTATTATCTCACATCTTATAGTAAAAGTAAAGAATAACACACCTTACCCCTACCTGCTATATTTCAGTATAATAACCTCAACCCCGAGCTTATCGGTAATTTTGCCGCTTTTAAAATCTGTATCGCATTTTGCGCAGTCCTCCAAAGCCTTAACAAGGGTAGGTATTTTAAAATTATTTGCCTGCTGTAAGCACCTGTCGGCAATAAATCTTCTCAGTGAAAGCTCCTCGGCAATAGCCGCAGCACCCATACCCTTACCCTGTAAATACTTACATTCAAGTATCAGCTTAAACTGCCTTGCCATTATTTTAAGCACGCCTACGGGGCTTTGCTTCATTCTGAGCATATTATGGTAAATTTCAAGCGCCTTTGCGCTCTGCTTTCTGCCTATTGCCTCCACCATTTCAAAAATATTGGTTTCGGGGGACTTGGTGCATATTTCATCAATAACAGCATTTGTAATTTCCGCACCGTCCGAGGAATAGCTTAAAAGCTTATCAATTTCACCCTCCAGTGCCTCCATTGACGTACCCACGTTTCTTATAAGATACTCCGCCTGTGCGCCCTTTATTCTTTTTTCACTTTTGGCAATTACCCACTTTATCAGCTCACTATCCTTTAAAAAGCCCAGCTCACAGCATACGCCGTTTTTATTTACCGCCTTATAAAGCGCACTCCTTTTATCCGCCTTCTCCTCAGCAAAAAGAAGAATTGTACTCTCTGGCAGGGACGGTATATAGTCCTTCATTTTCTCGCTATCGTCCTTTCTGCCCTGCTCAAAGAGCTTGCTGTCCTTTACGATAACAAGCCTTTTTTCACTCATAAACGGCAGGGTATCACACGCCTTTACTATACCGTCAATCTCTGCCCTGCCCTCAAATATGCTTAAATTAAGCATTTCGGTCGCCTTATCGCATACTGCGTCACGCAGCTTTTGTGTATACTCCCTTATAAGATATTTTTCCTCGCCGAAAAGGAGATACACCCTTTTATATTCACCTGTTTTTATTGCATTTTCAATTTCATTCATCAGCTTTTCTCCTTTGCAGAAAGGTTTTTATATAAATACCGTCGGCGGCAGGCTCAACAGTTATTGCACCGTCATTTTCGGTTATGTAATATGGTATGTTTTTTGTATCAAGTCTTTCAAGCACCTCATCGTTGGGGTGTCCGTAGACGCTTTTAGCGGCAGAGGCAACAGCGGCAAGCGGACTGACCCTGTCAAGCAGCTCCTCTGAATTAGAGGTAGACGAGCCATGATGGGCAAGCTTTAAAACATCGGCTTTTACATCTGCATTATTTGTGCATATAAGCTCCTCTGCCTCACTCTCAATATCACCTGTGAACAGCACACTGTAATCATCGCTTACAAGCCTGTTTACCATTGATATATTGTTGCCGTCAAGGTTGGTGTTCTTATACGGATAAAGACACTCCATTTTTGTATGCTCATCAAGCACAGCCGCAGTACCTGCACGCATGGTTATAACCTTTGTGCCGTTTTCCTTGGCAAGGCTGGCAAGCGCAACGCCGTTTTCACTGTCCTCATAGCCAGAGGGCATATATATTGTATCAACAGGCACACTGCCCATAATTTCAATAATACCGCCTATATGGTCGCTGTCGGTATGCGATACAAACACCGCCGACACCCTGTCAACACCGCTGTACATAAGGTAGGACAAAAGCACGCCCCTTCCCTTGCCGACATTGCCACCATCCACAACAAAGCAGTAATTTCTGTCAATACCTACGGCACAATCACCCTGCCCGACATTAAGAAAGGTAATATGTGGCTTTTTATATACATCACACACAAGCACCGCACACATCACTGCCGCAATTGCGGATAAGGACAGCACAAAGCCTTTTTTGTTCCTTTTCATAACAAGCAGATAGCCTGAAAGCAGTGCAAGGGCATAGACAGCCGCCAGAGCCAGCGGAGGTCTGCCCGTAACAATATAGGAAAACGGCAGAGAGGTGAGCATATTGCACCACACCTCAACAGAGCGCAGTATAACATATACAGGCAGTGCAAGGATATGTGCCGCCGTTATGCTGACAAGACCCACAGCCGCTATTGCAAAGCCAAGACCCACAACTGCCGTCATCATAGGCACAAGCAGAAGATTTGCCGCTATGCTCCATGGCGAAATATAGCCAAAATGATGCATAAGCACAGGCTTTAACGCCATATCAACCGCAAGGCTTACACCAACTGTCTGTGCCATATAGCCTGTCTTTTTATATTCCAGCATAATATCTGCTGCAGTGCCTATGGAAAGCACCGCAAGATACGAAAGCTGAAAGCCTGCATCAAAAAGCATATACGGTCTGTAAAGGAGCATACAGCAGGCGGATAAAGCAGCCGAGCTTACAATATCATAGTCCCTGAAAATAAACGAGCCAAGCAGCATTACATAAAACATAAACACTGCCCTTATTACCGACACACTGCACCCTGTAAGCAGACAGTAGCAGCCCAGTATTAAAGCCGCCGCAAGTGCAGCCGCCCTTTTGCCAAGGCGTGAGAACAGTTTAAGCACC
>CABUWB010000105.1 GCA_902495025.1 uncultured Eubacteriales bacterium | reverse complement strand
TAGGGGCTGGTCGTATTGCCTTGCAATACTGCTCGCCTATGCAACCTGAGGCGGATTCCATATCCGCCCTAATTTTAGCATATTATCATTGCTAACGGGCGGCAGGTTGCCGCCCCTACTACGGTAAATCCATACGTTAGTTATTTGAATGTTAGGTTGTTGATGTTACTCTGCTAAACTCTAATTTACATTTAAATTACATTATGATGATTTGAGGTGGCGTTTTGTCATTAATTAAAAATACTTCGGCGCTTTTGCTTGAAAGAGATTATAAGCCTGTGCCGCAGCTTTGCGACGGCATAGAGATAAGCGATAACAGCAGCTTTGTTACCTTTTTTAAATTCAGCGGCGGTGCGCTTTATGCGGTAAGCCTTATTAACGGCAATGCCGATTTTGAGGGCATAAGCTGTAATGTAAGGGATAAATGTTATAATTATGCCAAAGAAAAGCGCTGTACGGGTGCATATTACATAGGCGTATTTGTGGGCGGCAATGAGCTTGACGATTTCTGTACGCTCAATATTGAGGACTATACACAGTTTTGTACCGAGCTGCGCTGGATAGCCGATAAGGATAAAAAATGTGTGAGGGTTTTAGGCAGCCAGCCCGATAAAATTATTGACTTAAGGGAAATACTGGATAAGGCGCTTTCACAGGAGAATGGCGGCTATTCGCCTGCTGTTGAAATGGACACGCTGATAAAAAACGAGTACGACAGGCGCAGGGGTGAGGTCAAAAGCCGTACAACGGTTATTACCTTTGCGCTTATTGCGCTCAACTGCTTTATGCTTGCACTTACCTACTTAAATGGCGGCATAGGTGCGGAAAATATGCTTTCCATGGGCGCAGCGTATAGTGAGTACGTGGCAGACGGTCAGTATTACAGGCTTTTTACTGCAATGTTTCTGCACTACGGCATTATTCACCTTGCAAGCAATATGCTTTTTTTGTATATTTTCGGCTCCAGTATTGAAAGATATTACGGAAAAGTGAAAATGCTTTGCATTTACCTCGGCTCGGGTATTGTCGGCAATATACTGTTATGTATGTTTTCGCAGGGGGCAGGGGCAGGTGCGTCGGGTGCGGTATTCGGGCTTGCAGGTGCTGTGCTTGCACGCTCCATAGCCACAAAAAGAGCCGTTGACGGCAAGGATACATATTTTATGGTTATGTTTGTCATTATATCAATATGCAGCGGCTTTCTGGATATTGAGGTGGCAAACTCGGCACACGTAGGCGGCTTTTTATTTGGACTTGTGTCGGGCTTTTTGCTTGCCGATAAAAAATGAAAACAAAAGAAATGGGGAGAGAAAAATGAAAATTAAATTTATTATTACATTATTTGTGTTTGTACTGCTGCTTGGTGTAAGCGTGTCTGCAGAGGAATACAGCGTAAAGGGCGGCAGTATATATTATGATACGCAGACAGGCTATATAACCTCTGCCGACAAATCGGTTATGGAGGCGGTAATTCCGCAGGAGATAAACGGTACCGAAATAAAGGGCATAGGCGATGGTGCATTTGAGCTGTGCTGGGATTTAAGGCTTGTTGAAATGCCGCCGACGGTTACATATATAGGCAGCAGGGCCTTTTCAAACTGTATCTGCCTTAGCGAGATAATACTGCCGCAGGATACGGAGGTTATAGGCGACAAGGCATTTGCCAATTGCAGCTGTGTTACAAAAATTGTTTTTAATGACAGCATTAAAAAGATAGGCAGCAGGGCTTTTTATATGTGTACAAGCCTTGAAAGCGTGGCACTGCCTGACAGCCTTACAGATGAGGGTATGGGCGCAGGCATTTTTTTAAACTGTTTACTGCTTAAGGATATAAAGCTGCCCGAGGGACTTACCGTTCTGCCCGAGGAAATGTTCAGCGGGTGCAGTGCGCTTGCAGCCATAACCCTGCCAGAGGGCATAAAGGAAATCGGGATAAAGGCTTTTTATGATTGCGAGGCTTTGGAAAGCATTGTTCTTCCAAACGGACTTGAAAAAATAGACGCGTCTGCATTTGATAACTGCAAAATGCTTGCTGATGTTGAAATTCCGCAGAGCTGCACCTATATAGGTGGCGGAGCTTTTTGCGATTGTCTTGGTTTTACTAAGATAACAATACCTGGCAGTGTGGAATATATCGGGTATGAGGCTTTCATTGGGTGCGAATGGGTTGAAGAAATTATATTGTGTGACGGAATTAAAGAGATAGACTCCTTTGCATTTTGGAGTATTAAACTAACAAATGGGGTTGAAATACCAAGCAGCGTTACATCTGTTGGTAAAAATGTATTCTACGGAGATACGCTGATTTTATGCGGAAAGGACAGCTATGCAAGGCAGTATGCGCGTGAAAACGGCTATCCCTATCATCTTACCGATGTGTCGGTGCTGCGTGGAGATGCCACAAATGACGGACTTTTTACTGCGGCAGACGCATCGCAGATTATGCAGAAAATACTCGATAGCAGCTTTACAACGGATATAGAGTCGGTATTTGATGACCCGATATATCCGCTTGATACCGACGATAGCGGTGTGCTCTCCTCATACGATTGCTCCTGCCTTATGCAGAGAATATTAAATGCCGGATATCTTATGCCCTGTGAAGAGTGGCAGACGGAGCAAAATTAGTTATCTTAATATATTTTAAGCTTTAAATTTAATATTTTTGTAACTATTTTTTGCAAATAACCCTTGCATAAGCATAGGGTTATCTGTTAAACTATATATTGATGTATTTTGCAAAATTTACGTATAGCAGGATAAACCCAATAACGAAAAAGTGATTTGAGGTGTAATAACTAATGGGTCTTTTGGAAAAAATATTCGGTAACTACAGCGAAAAAGAGGTTAAGCGTATCCGCCCGATAGTGGAGAAAATTAACTCTCTTGAGCCGCAGTTTACCCCGCTCACTGATGAGCAGCTTAAAGCAAAAACCGATGAATTCAAGTCAAGGCTTGCAAACGGGGAAACCCTTGACGACATTCTGCCCGAGGCATTTGCAACTGTAAGGGAGGCTGCAAAAAGAGTACTCGGTATGCGCCACTTTGACGTACAGCTTATCGGTGGTATCGTTCTCCACCAGGGACGTATTGCCGAAATGAAAACAGGTGAAGGTAAAACCCTTGTATCTACATGTCCAGCTTACCTTAACGCACTTGCAGGCAACGGCGTGCATATCGTTACCGTAAACGACTACCTCGCAAAGCGTGATGCCGAGTGGATGGGTCAGGTACACGAGTTTTTAGGTCTTAAGGTTGGCGTAATTCTGCACGATATGCAGAAGGCAGAGCGTCAGGAGGCTTATGCCGCAGATATTACCTACGGTACAAACAACGAGCTTGGCTTTGACTATCTGCGTGACAACATGGTTGTTTATGAAAAGGATATGGTTCAGAGAGGTCTGCCATTCTGTATTATTGATGAGGTTGACTCCGTACTTATTGACGAGGCACGTACACCTCTTATCATTTCGGGTATGGGCGGCGAAAGCTCCAAGCTCTACCAGCTTGCAAACTCCTTTGTACGTACGCTTAAGGCAGGTCGTATCTTAAATGAGGAGGAGGCTCTTAACCCCCTTACACGTGAGGATATTCAGGAGGAGGGCGACTACGTAGTAGATGAAAAGGCTAAGACGGTTTCCCTTACACAGGACGGTGTTAAAAAGGCAGAGCGTTACTTTAACCTTGAAAACCTTGCCGACCCTGAAAACCTTGAAATACAGCACCACGTAAACAATGCCCTCAAGGCTAACTACAATATGCACCTTGACAAGGACTACGTTGTTAAGGACGGCGAGGTTGTTATTGTTGACGAGTTTACTGGCCGTATGATGCCCGGCCGCCGCTATTCTGACGGCTTACATCAGGCAATCGAGGCTAAGGAGGGTGTTGAGGTAAACAGCGAGAGCAAGACCCTTGCAACAATTACCTTCCAGAATTTCTTTAATAAATATGCTAAAAAGTCAGGTATGACAGGTACTGCACAGACAGAGGAGAGCGAGTTCCGTCACATCTACGGTATGGACGTTGTTTGTATCCCTACAAACCTGCCTGTACAGAGAAAGGATTTACCCGACGTTGTATATCAGACAGAGGCTGCAAAGTTCAGGGCTGTTGTTGAGAGTATTAAGGAGTCCGTTGCAACAGGTCAGCCTGTGCTTGTGGGTACTGTTACAATTGACAAGTCCGAGCTTTTAAGCTCCATGCTTAAAAAAGAGGGCATCAAGCATCAGGTACTTAATGCTAAGTATCATGAAAAAGAGGCTGAAATCGTAGCACTTGCAGGTCAGAAGGGCGCAATCACAATTGCAACCAACATGGCAGGCCGTGGTACCGATATTAAGCTTGGCGAGGGTGTTAAGGAGCTTGGCGGTCTTAAAATTATAGGTACCGAGCGCCATGAGTCCCGCCGTATCGATAACCAGTTAAGAGGTCGTGCAGGCCGTCAGGGTGACCCCGGCGAATCACGCTTCTATATCTCACTGGAGGACGACCTTATGCGTCTTTTCGGCTCTGAAAAGGTCAGCAAAATGATTGCTGCTTTAGGTCTGCCAGAGGACGAGCCTATCGAGCACAATATGCTTACAAAGGCTATTGAAAATGCCCAGAAAAAGGTTGAGGGCAACAACTTCTCCGCACGTAAAAGACTGCTTGACTATGACGAGGTCAACAACGAGCAGAGAGAGATTATATATGCAGAGCGTCTGGAGGTGCTTAAGGGCGCAGACCTTAAGGAAAAAATCCTTAAAATGGTACACTCCGTTGCAGGCTACTATGTTGATAAGTATATCACCAACGAGAATGACCCCGACGATTGGGATTTAATAGGTCTTTCCGAGGCTCTTACAACAGAGTTCGGCGGTAAGCTCGAGTGTCTTGTCCTTACCGAGGAGGAAAAGGATAAAATGGATAAGGAGCAGCTTGCTGACAGAATTACCGAGGAGGCAACTGCACGTTATGAAAAGAAAGAGGCAGAGTTTGGCTCCGAGCAGATGCGTGAGCTTGAAAGAGTTATCCTTTTAAGAGTGGTTGATACAAAGTGGATGGACCATATCGACGATATGGACCAGATGCGTCAGGGTATTCAGCTGCGTGCTTACGGTCAGCGTGACCCAATCGTAGAGTTTAAGTTTATCTCCTACGATATGTTTGACGAGCTGAATACAAATATCCAGCTTGATACAATCCGCTCTCTGTTCAATATCCGCCTGCAGGTGGCACCACCTGAGAGAGAGCAGGTTGCAAAGGCAACATTTACCAATAAGGACGACTCCGCATCATCAGGCCCTAAGAGAAGAAAAGAGCCTAAAATCGGACGTAACGAGCCTTGTCCTTGCGGCAGCGGCAAAAAGTACAAAGACTGCTGCGGCAGAAATAAATAAAATGTAATCTCTGATTAATTAATCTTTCACAGCTTTGGCTAAAATTTTCCATACTATCCTCAAACGCCCTTACCGCAGCTCATAGGCTGCGCCTGCGGTCGTTTTCGTCAGTCTGAAAAATTTAATCACAAACCTGTTTTAGTGAACTAATCAGAGCTTCCATAAATACACCCTCCGCCCCGTTTAAATTCGGGGCGGTATAAATAAATTCATTATAAAGGATGTGAGTAATTTATGATATTCGAGCTTGACCAGATTAAGACAGAGCTTGCGCCTTATCATAAAAATTTAGAGGAAATGGGGGACTCACTTTAACGTAGCAGAGGCACGTGAAAAGGTGAGCGAGCTTGAGGAAATAGCAGGCGACCCCGACTTTTGGAATGATATGGAGGCGGCACAGGGCGTACTCCAGCAGACCAAGCAGTTAAAAGCAAAAATTGAGGGCTATGAAAGCCTTTGTACCGAGTTTGAGGACATTATGACCCTTATTGAAATGGGTAATGAAATGGACGATGATTCGGTTGTACCCGAGGTTAAGGAAATTAAGGAGAGCTTTCTTGAAAAGTACGAGCATTTGCGTATTTCAACCCTCCTTACAGGCCCTTATGACAAAAATAATGCAATTGTTACCCTGCACGCAGGTGCGGGCGGTACGGAGGCGTGCGACTGGGTGTCCATGCTCTACCGTATGTACAGCAAGTGGACGGACAGAGAGGGCTTCCAGTTTGAGCTGCTGGACTACCTTGACGGCGACGAGGCAGGTATTAAGTCAGTAACCTTTATGGTTAAGGGTGAAAATGCCTTTGGCTATCTTAAGGCTGAAAAGGGCATACACCGCCTTGTGCGTATTTCACCGTTTGACTCCAGCGGAAGAAGGCATACCTCCTTTGCAAGCTGTGATGTAATGCCCGAGCTTGATGATAACATAGAGGTTGAAATTAACCCAGATGATATTGAAATGCAGGTGTTCCGCTCCAGCGGTGCAGGCGGTCAGCATATTAATAAGACCTCCTCTGCCGTAAGACTTATCCACCACCCATCGGGTGTTGTTGTGTCCTGCCAGACAGAGCGAAGCCAGCTCCAGAACAGGGAAACCTGTATGAAAATGCTGAGAGCAAAGCTGTATGAAATTAAGCTTAAGGAGCAGGGTGAGCTGCTCGAGG
>CABUWB010000104.1 GCA_902495025.1 uncultured Eubacteriales bacterium | reverse complement strand
CCGATATTTCAGCAGACGGCGAAATTATGGTTTTCACTCTTTCCGCAACAGGCGATACCAATTATCTGCTCTTTAAAGGTCCGTCATGGAATACCAACATAGGCAATATCACCTTTGACTATGTAAGGGTTGAGTATCCAAAAAAAGGTACATCGCTTGACCTTTCAAGCCCTCTTATAGAAAATGGCAGCTATGACAGCGCATCAGGCACGCTTACAATGACAGATATTTCGCAGTTTAAGCTTGCACTGCCAAAAACGCTTGCCTCAGGCAGCTCACTAAAAGTTTATGTGGATGCCGCTGATAACGGCAACACAGGCTTCAGAAGCTGGGTTACAGACGACAGCAACAATAGCCTGTCAAATATTACAGCCTTTACAACGGACGAAATTAATTCGGGCGAGCTTGAATACACCCTTACAGCAACTGCCGACACCAATTATTTATTATTTAAGGGTACTACCTACGATACAAACATAGGCAACGTAACCTTTTCATCTGTAAGGATTGAATACATTGAAAGCATGGATATTGAACTTACATCAAGCTACAGCGAGTATAATGGTCAGCTTGTAAACAATCCGCTTGTAACATATCAGTTTATGGCAGACCCAACCTGTGTTGTTTACAATGACAGGATTTACGTTTACGGCACTACCGATATTGTAGCTTATGACAGCAACGGAGATATAGCTGACAATGCGTATGCGGTTGACACACTTTCGGTTATTTCCTCATCAGACCTTGTAAACTGGAGAGATGAGGGCAAAATTGATGTTGGTAATGTTACCTCATGGGCGTCCAACTCATGGGCACCGTCAATTACCTCAAAAACAGTTAACGGAAAAACAAAATTCTATTTATATTTTGCTAACGGTGCAAATGGCATAGGCGTAATTACAGCAGATTCACCAACAGGGCCATGGAGCGACCCTCTCGGTAAAGCCCTTATTACACGCTCAACACCAAACTGCTCCGACGTACCATGGATGTTTGACCCTGGTGTATTTGTAGATGATGACGGTACGGGCTATATTGCCTTTGGCGGCGGTATTTCAGACAACACAGATTCATCTGTTGTGGCAAATCCAAAGTCAGCAAGAATTGTAAAGCTTGGCAGCGATATGATAAGCCTTGACGGTACGCCACAGGTTATCGACTCGCCATATATGTTTGAGGACAGCGAGCTTAACAAGATAAACGGCAAGTATGTTTATTCCTACTGCACCAACTGGCAGTATACCGAGGCTGCGTCAATTGCATATATGACAAGCGACACACCTTTAAGCGGTTATGAGTTCAAGCAGGTGCTTGCCTTAAATCCGGGTAAGACATTCGGACTTTATTACAATAACCACCACCACATGTTTGAGTTTAAGGGCAGCTGGTATCTGTTATACCACACCACATATCTTGAAAATAAGATATACGGCACCTCAAAGGGCTACAGAAGCATGAACATTGATAAGATTGACTTTGACTCTGACGGAAATATGACAGCAACAATGACATACAATGGCGTAAGCGCTGCCGCAAAATTAAACCCATACAGCAGCGTAAACGCAACTACCATGGCATGGAACGGCGGAGTTTCCACCTCATATTCGTCCACAGCAGGCGCTATGGTGCTTGACGGCATCAGTACAGGCGACTGGGTTGGTCTTGAAAATGTTGCTTTTACCGCAAACGGTACAGGCAAGGTTTCATTCAATGCCATATCCTCTGGCAGCGGCAAAATTTACGTTATGCTGGACGCACCAAGTACGGCAGACGGCGGCACACTGGCTGCAACGGTAAATATTTCCGATACAGGCTCTGCTGTCAGCACCTTTACAGCAGAACTTAACCAGAGCGTAACGGGCAACCGAAAGCTGTACTTTGTATTTGAGGGCAGCGGCTATACAATTAAGGATTGGAGCTTTACCGCAGCTTAAAAGCATAACAAAAAACATACCATACTTTACAACAGGGATAGAACGGTTAAATTCTATCCCTGTTTTTTGTATACAATGTTCACAAAATTAAAATTTAAGGTCTAAAAAGCATTGTTTATTTTTATAATTTATATTAAAATATAAAGAGGTAATGATATTTTTTAAACAAAGTTTTTGTCAAAAAACGCAATAAAATAAACATTTATAACAAAGGGAGGTATTTTATGGAAAAGAAATCTGTTCATGCCTTTAGGGGTACGGCGGCACAGGAACACGAGCTGCGTGATGTTATTGAAAAACACTTAAAGCAGCCGGGCGGCTTAATGCCTGTACTTCAGGACGCACAGGAAATTTACGGCTATCTGCCCATAGAGGTACAGAGCATGATTGCCGATGGGCTTAACGTGCCGCTTTCGGAGGTTTACGGCGTAGCGACCTTTTATTCGCAGTTTTCCTTAACGCCAAAAGGTGAAAACCGTATAAGCGTCTGTCTTGGTACGGCATGCTATGTAAAAGGCGCAAACAAAATACTTGAGGCAGTTGAAAAAAAGCTCGGCATAAAAAGCGGGGAATGTACGGAAAACAGGCTTTTTTCACTTGACTCCACAAGGTGCATAGGCGCCTGCGGTCTTGCCCCTGTTATGATGATAAACGACGATGTATACGGCAAAATGACGGTTGACCAGGTTGATACAATAATTGACAGCTACATAAAGAAAAGCCGCAAGGGAGGGGATGGACAATGAAAAAGCTAACCATTGACGCACTCTGCAAAATAAGGGACAGCAAAAAGGACCTTGTAATGGTAAGAAAGCTGGTTGCCGAGCAGGGTGAAAAGCTGGCACAAAAGACAGGCTACCGCAAGCAGGTGCTTATATGCGGCGGTACAGGCTGTACCTCCTCAGGCTCCAAAAAGGTAATTGCAGCCCTTGAAAAGGCGCTTAAAAAGAACGGCATTGACAAGGAAATTTTAGTGGTAAAAACAGGCTGCTTTGGTCTTTGCGCCTTAGGACCAATTATGATTGTTTATCCCGAGGGCAGCTTTTACAGCCAGGTAACACCCGAGGGCGTTGAAAGGATTGCACAGCAGCACCTCAAGGGCGGCGAGGTTGTAAAGGAGCTGTTATATGCCGAAACAGTACACAGCGACGGCAGCATTGTATCGCTCAGTGAAACACGCTTTTATAAAAAGCAGATGAGGGTTGCACTGCGCAACTGCGGTGTTATCAACCCCGAGCAGATAGAGGAATATATTGCACTTGACGGCTATCAGGCACTTGCAAAGGTGCTTACCTCCATGAGCGGCGAGGACGTTATAAACGAGGTATTGAAATCGGGACTTCGAGGCAGAGGCGGCGGAGGTTTCCCTACGGGCAAAAAGTGGGCATTTGCTGCCGCAGCCGAAAACGAAATAAAGTACGTATGCTGTAATGCCGACGAGGGCGACCCGGGTGCATTTATGGACAGGTCAATTCTGGAGGGCGACCCACACTGCGTAATTGAGGCAATGGCAATAGCAGGCTACAGCATAGGCGCACAGATGGGCTATGTGTATGTGCGTGCAGAATACCCGATAGCCGTACAGCGTTTGCAGATTGCGGTTAATCAGGCAAGGGAATACGGTCTGCTCGGCAAAAATATTTTGGGCACTGATTTTTCCTTTGATATTGAAATAAGACTTGGTGCAGGTGCCTTTGTATGCGGCGAGGAAACCGCACTTATGACATCAATAGAGGGACACAGGGGCGAGCCTCGTCCACGTCCGCCATTCCCTGCGGTAAAGGGTCTTTTTGGCAGACCTACGGTACTTAACAATGTTGAAACCTACGCCAACATAGCACAGATTATTTTAAGGGGTGCTGACTGGTTCAACACCATAGGTACAGCTACATCAAAGGGTACAAAGGTATTTGCCCTCGGCGGCAAAATTACCAACGTAGGTCTTGTTGAAATACCTATGGGTACTACCCTGCGTGAAATAGTTGAGGAAATAGGCGGCGGCATACCAAACGGCAAAAAGTTTAAGGCGGCACAGACGGGCGGTCCGTCGGGCGGCTGTATACCTGCCTGTCATATTGACACGCCAATCGACTACGACAGCCTTATTGCCCTCGGCTCAATGATGGGCTCGGGCGGTCTTATCATACTGGACGAGGATACCTGTATGGTGGATATTTCAAAATTCTACCTTGAATTTACCGTTGATGAGTCGTGCGGCAAATGTACGCCATGCCGCATAGGCACACGCCGACTTATGCAGCTGCTTGAAAAAATCACTTCGGGCAGGGGCGAAATTGAGGATTTGGAAAAGATAGAGGAGCTTTCAATGCACATGAAAACATCCTCTCTCTGCGCACTCGGTCAGACGGCGTCAAACCCTGTTTTATCCACAATCAAGTATTTCAGGGACGAATATCTTGCACATATTGTGGACAAAACCTGTCCCGCAGGCGTCTGCAAGTCGCTCCTTTATTACGAAATTCAGCCTAAGCTGTGCAAGGGCTGTACCAAGTGCGCACGCAACTGTCCTGTAAACGCAATAAGCGGCGAGGTTAAAAAGCCTCATGTTATTGACAGAGATGTGTGCATAAAGTGCGGACTTTGCGTAAAGAACTGCAGCTTTAATGCTATTTTGAAGAAATAAGGAGGTGCTTAATATGGATATGGTTAATTTAAAAATAAATAATATTCCCGTAAGCGTACCCGCAGGCTATACCATTTTGCAGGCGGCAAAGTCCATACATATAGAGATACCCTCTCTTTGCTATTTAAAGGATATAAACTGTATAGGTGCGTGCAGGGTATGCGTGGTTGAAATAAAGGGGCGCAGCGGACTTGTTGCCTCGTGCGTATACCCAGTTGAGGAGGGTATGGAGGTGCTTACAAACACCGCAAAGGTGCGTTCCTCACGTAAAACAACAATTGAGCTTATACTTTCAAGCCATCATAAAAAATGTCTTTCCTGTGTGAGGGGCAATCACTGCGAGCTGCAAAAGCTTGCCTTTGACTATGGTGTTGATGAGGACAGATTTAAGGGCGACGACGCACTTTATCCAATTGACGACCTTTCGCCCTACATTGTAAGGGACAACAGCAAATGTATACAGTGTATGCGCTGTGTTGCGGCGTGTAAGAATGTGCAGTCGGTTTCAGTTATAGGGCCTATTAACAGGGGCTACAACGTGCATGTTGGCTGTGCGTTTGAAAAGAGCCTTGCCGACTCACCCTGCGTAGGCTGCGGTCAGTGTATAGTTGCCTGTCCCGTAGGCGCTTTGAGTGAAAAGAGCCAGATAGACGAGGTATGGGCTGCTATTTCCGACCCGACAAAGCACGTTGTTATGTTCACCGCACCGTCAATACGTGCCACCCTCGGCGAGTGCTTTAATATGCCGCCCGGTACGGACGTAGAGGGCAAAATGGCTGCCTCAATAAGACGGCTCGGCGTTGACAGGGTATTTAATATGAATGTAACCGCCGACCTTACCATTATGGAGGAGGCACACGAGTTTATTGAAAGGGTAAACGGCTTTGGCAAGCTGCCTATGTTTACATCATGCTGCCCTGGCTGGGTTAAGTTTGCGGAGCATTACTATCCTGAAATGCTGCCTAATATATCAAGCTGCAAATCACCACAGCAGATGTTTGGCGCTGTGCTGAAAAGCTACTATGCACAAAAAACAGGCATTGACCCAAAAAATATTTTTGTTGTAAGCGTTATACCATGTACTGCCAAAAAGTTTGAAATAACACGCAGCGAGCAGAACGCAATGGGTTATCAGGACGTTGACGTGTCGCTTACCACAAGAGAGCTTGCAAAAATGATTAAGGGCGCAGGCATTGTGTTTAATGAAATAGGTGATGAGGATTTTGATAATCCGTTTAGCATTGCCTCGGGCGGCGGAGCAATCTTCGGCGCAACAGGCGGCGTTATGGAGGCGGCACTGCGCACCGCTGCCGATATGCTCGGCTCCGACATTAAAAAGACCGACTATAAGGAGGTAAGGGGCAGCGAGGGCATAAAGGAGGCAAGCTACACCATAAACGGTATGACTGTTAATGTTGCCGTTGCCTCAGGGCTTGCAAATGCACGCAAAATAATTGATGCCGTAAAATCGGGACAAAAGGACTACCACTTTATTGAAATTATGGCATGCCCCGGCGGCTGTATAAACGGCGGCGGTCAACCTGTGCAGAGCGACAGCGTAAGATACTACGTTGACCTTAAGGCTCTGCGCTCAAAGGTGCTGTATGATGCAGATAAGGGCTTAAAACTGCGTAAATCACACGAAAGCCCCGTTGTAAAGGTTATTTATGATGAATTTTTCGATAGCCCTGGTAAGGCAAGGGCGCATAAGCTGCTGCACACCACCTACGTAAACCGTAAAAAATAAGTACGGTATATTATAAAAATTTCATGTAAAATAAAAAACAGCCCCAAACTCCTCGGTGATATATTCACAGGATTTTGGGGCTGCTGTGTTTATTGCAGGGAAAATAAATTAGAGTTTATCTTATTAACGCTGCTGTCGCAGCTACACCTCATCAGTCAGCTAAAGCTGACAGCACGTTTGAATTTTTTATAAAAAAATTCAAATCCCGTAGGGACAGCGTTTTTTGCAAAAAACGCT
>CABUWB010000103.1 GCA_902495025.1 uncultured Eubacteriales bacterium | reverse complement strand
CGCCCCTTCTACACACCGATAAACTCTAATTTATAAATTCAAACACAACAACCCATATATTATTTAATCCAGCTCCAGTGCACCTGTATAAAGCTTATAATAAGTACCCTTTTGCTTAATAAGCTCCTCATGCTCACCACGCTCAATAATTCTGCCATGTTCAAGCACCATAATAGCGTTGCTGTTTCTTATTGTGGAAAGTCTGTGTGCAATTACAAACACCGTTCTTCCCTTCATCAGCTCATCCATACCCTTTTGTACTATGCTCTCTGTACGGGTATCAATGCTGGAGGTTGCCTCGTCCAGTATAAGCACAGGCGGATTTGCAACTGCCGCCCTGGCTATTGCCAGAAGCTGCCGCTGACCCTGGCTCAGCTCCTCACCGTCAGAGGTAAGCTCCGTATTATAGCCGTCGGGCAGATGAGCAATAAAGCGGTCTGCATTTGCAAGTTTTGCTGCAGCGTAAACCTCTTCGTCCGTAGCGTCCAGCTTGCCATAACGGATATTTTCCATTATAGTACCGCTGAAAAGGTGTGTATCCTGCAAAACCATACCAAGTGAGCGGCGCAGCGAGGTTTTATCAATATCCTTTATATTTATGCCGTCATACTCAATACGTCCCTCGTCAACCTCATAAAAGCGGTTAATAAGGTTGGTAATTGTGGTTTTGCCCGCACCTGTTGAGCCTACAAAGGCAAGCTTTTGTCCCGGCTTTGCAAAAAGGGATATATCATGCAGAACGGTATTGCCCTTTTCGTAGCCAAAGCTCATATCGAAAAATCTTACATCACCAGTCATACGCTTTAATGCAAAACTGCCGTCAGCCTGTGGTATCTTCCACGCCCATGCGCCTGTACGCTCGCTGCACTCAGTCATTGTACCCTTATCGTCAACGTGTACTCTTACAAGCGTAACCTTACCGTCATTCTCCTCGGGCTTTTCGTCAAGCATGGCAAATATTCTCTCTGCGCCCGCAAGAGCCATAATAATTGAGTTAATCTGGTTTGACATCTGCGAAAAAGGCTGTGTAAAGGTTTTAGCAAACTGTGTATATGACGCCATAACGCCTACTGTTACACCACCCACGCCTATTATTGCAAATATACCGCCTATCATTGCCGTAAGCACGTACTGAAGATTGCCGAGGTTACCAATTACGGGCATCATAATATTTGCATAGCGGTTTGCATAGTTTGAGCTTTTGCAAAGCTCCTCATTTATCCTGTCAAACTCTGCCTTGGTTTCCTCCTCATGGTTAAAAACCTTTATAACCCTCTGACCTGCCATGTGCTCCTCAACAAAGCCAGTTACCTTTGCAATATCCATCTGCTGTGCCACAAAATATCTGCCGCTTTTTTTGCTTATCTTTCTTGTAACAATACTCATTACAATTACCATTAAAACAGCAAGCACCGACAGCGGTACATTAATGCTGACCATTGCTATAAAGGTTACCAGCGCACTTAACATTGAGGAAAAGCCCATTGGTATACTCTGGCTTATCATCTGTCTGAGTGCGTCTGTATCGTTGGTGTAAAGGCTCATAATATCGCCGTTGGTGCGCTTGTCAAAATAGCTGATTGGGAGAGTCTGCATGTGTTCAAACATATCGTCCCTTATTTTTTTAAGCACACCCTGACCGATATTAACCATAAGCCTGTTATATATATAGGTGCATATTACGCCTGCCGCCTCAAATATGCCAAGAAATACAATCACCCTTACAAGACCGCTGAAATCGGGATTTTGCTGACCTATAAGCGGCACTACATAATCATCAAGTATATACATAAGCGACAGCGGAGCAACAAGACCTGCAAGGGCGCTTACCGCAATGGCAATAAGCACGCATATAAACTGCACCCTGTATACGCCCGTAACATAGCCCATAAGCCTTTTTATGGTATCCTTGCGTGAAGAAGGCTTTTTACGCATTGTCCTCAACTCCCTTCATCTGTGAATAGTATACCTCCTGATAAATTTTATTGCTTGCAAGCAGCTCCTTAGGTGTGCCAAAGCCCACTATCTCACCGCCGTCAAGCACTATTATCTTATCGGCGTCCTCAACCGAGCTTATTCTCTGCGCAATAATCAGCTTGGTAGTATTTGGTATTTCCTCCCTGAATGCCTTGCGGATAAGGCTGTCGGTTTTGGTATCCACAGCCGAGGTAGAGTCGTCAAGTATAAGTATTTTAGGCTTTTTTAAAAGCGCCCTTGCTATACAAAGTCTTTGCTTTTGTCCGCCCGATACATTTGTACCGCCCTGGTCGAGCTTTGTATTATATTTGTCTGGAAATTCTTTTATAAAGCCGTCAGCCTGTGCAAGCTTACATACACGCTCAACCTCTGCATCAGTTGCATTTTTATTGCCCCAGCGTATATTTTCGGCAATTGTACCGCTGAAAAGCACGTTTTTCTGCAGTACCATGGCTACCTGGTCACGCAGAGCTTCAAGGTCATATTCCCTTACGTCCCTGCCGCCTACCTTAACGCAGCCCTTTTTAACATCGTAAAGCCTTGGTATAAGCTGCACCAGCGTTGATTTGGAACTGCCCGTACCGCCGATAATGCCTATGGTTTCACCGCTGTTTATTTTAAGGCTGACATTTACAATTACGTCCTTGCTTTCATCATCGCTATAGCCAAAGTACACGTTGTCAAACTCAATGCTGCCGTCAGCAACGGTTGTAACAGCATTTTCGGTCGAAGTCATTGTAGGCTTTTCACTAAGCACCTCTGCTAGTCTGCCTGCGCCCGTACGTGCCATAAGCATCATAACAAACACCATTGAAAGACCCATAAGCGACGAAATCACCATAAGCGTATACATTATAAGGCTTGTAAGCTCGCCTGCCTGCATTTGTCCGTAAACTATATACTTACCGCCAAGCAGACTTAAAATAATCATACTGCCGTACATTACCGACTGCATTACAGGTGCATTAAGCATAACTATTTTTTCAGCCGCCTTAAATCTTTCGTACACCTGCTTTGAAACATCATGAAATTTATCAATCTCATGCTCTGCCCTTACATAGGACTTTACAACTCGCACCGCATTGACGTTTTCCTGTACAACGCAGTTAAGACGGTCATACTTTCTGAACACATTTTGAAAATGTGGAAAAGCACGTATTACTATAAGAAAAAGCACAATAAAAAGCAGCGGTATAGTTACCGCAAATATTACCGAAAGCCTTGCATTTACCTTAATTGCCATAACAAGGGCAAATATAAGCATAATAGGTGACCTTACAAACACCCTTATTAACATCTGATATGCCATCTGAATATTTGTAATATCAGTTGTAAGCCTTGTTACAAGGCTGGAGGTTGAAAACCTGTCGATATTTTCAAAGGAAAAATCCTGTATTTTATAAAAGGCGTCATGCCTTAAATTTTTTGCAAAGCCCGAGGATGCCTCCGCTGCAAACCTGCCCGAGGCAGCACCGCAGTTAAGCGATACAAAGGCAACAACTATTGTAATTAAACTTACAACAACGGTATATGGAATGTCGCCGCTTTGCATACCTACATCAATAATTTTCGCCATAAGGTATGGCATAAGTACCTCCAGTATTACCTCAAAGGTTACAAACACCGCCGATAATATTGAGGGCAGCTTATACTCCCTTACGCATTTTGAAAGGGTTTTAATCATTTTTATCCTCCCTTAAATTTGCTATCATTTTTTCAAGCACAGAGGCACACACAAGCAAATCCTGTTCGGATATGCCCTCACGCAGCCTTTTTTCAAGCCTGTTGCAGTCCTCATTTACAATCTCCTTTATAGCCTCTCCCTTTTGGGTAACAACAATACGCCTTAAACGTGCGTCATAGCTGACGGACTCCCTGCGTATAACACCTGCCTTTTCCATACCCGCAAGCAGGGTGCTTGTGGTTGAGCGGCGCAGGTTAAACTCATGCTCCACATCACGCTGAAACACAACGCCGTTATGCTCCGAGCGTGCAATTATAAAGTGCAGTATTCTGCGCTGTTTTTGGGTAACATCACCACTTTCGGGTGTTTCGTTAAAGCTCCTTTTAATCTCGTTGGACAGCATACCCACCAACCGTCCGAAATGTTCATCAATTTTCAATATATCACCTCATTTGTTAGCTTTCTAACAGTTTGCTTACTAACAATTATAGTGCAATTTTATCAAAAAAGCAAGGCGTAATTTATTAAGTTTTCTTAAATTGTTTTTTTGTTAATTTTGCTGTATAATAGTTCAAGGAAACGCTGATTAATTAATCTTTTACAGTTTTGGCTAAAATTTCCCATACCTGCTTCAAATCCCCTTGACGCAGCAAGGTTCAAATTTTACAAGTAAAATTTGAAGTCCTGTGGACTTTCAAAATTATCGTATAATTTTGAAACCGTACTGCGCCTGCGGTTATTTTCATTGGTCTGGAAAATTTTATCTCAAACCTGTTTTAGTGAATTAATCAGCGTTTCCTAAAAAAAAATTTGGAGGTTTTAAAATGGACTGTATTTTTTGTAAAATTGCTAACGGAGAGATACCCTCAAACACCGTATTTGAAAATGACGCTTTCAGAGTAATACTTGACATTGCGCCTGCAAACCCCGGGCATTGTCTTGTACTGCCAAAAAGCCATGCGGCAGACCTTTTTGAGCTTGACGAGGAGCTTGCCGCACAGGCGCATAAGGTGGCAAAAAAGGTTGCTGCTGCAGTTAAAAAAGCTGTTAATGCCGACGGTATAAATATTATACAGAACAACGGCGCTGCCGCAGGTCAAAGCGTAAGCCACTACCATGTACATATAGTACCACGCTTTACAGGCGACGGCGTACAGCTCAATAAGGAGGGTTCAGCCCTCAGTGACGAAAAGTTTGCCGAAATAAGAGATGCAATAATTGCACAGCTGTAATATGAAGATAAAAATTATTGACGGCGGCTTTTCCGTACTAAAGGTAAAAAGCACAACCGATATTGATTTAAGCAGGGAGTATACCTTTGCCGCCATAACTGACGAGGAAATTTCACTTGTATGCAAAAGCGAAAATGCCCCCA
Organism: uncultured Eubacteriales bacterium; assembly: GCA_902495025.1. Classification (GTDB taxonomy): domain Bacteria; phylum Bacillota; class Clostridia; order Lachnospirales; family CAG-274; genus CALWRD01. Next base: position 1,597 of record CABUWB010000103.1, on the reverse strand, counting down.
CAGCTTATGTAGAGCGTGAGGACGGCTGGCGGTGCTTTCGCATAGAGGGCACGCTGGATTTTTCCCTTATAGGCATAATTGCGGATATTTCCAAAATACTTGCCGAAAATAAAATAGGTATTTTTGTGGTGTCCACCTATAACACCGACTATGTGCTTACAAAGGCGCACAACTTTGATAAGGCAGTATTACTGCTTAAAAACAACGGATATAAAACAGAATAACAGATAAATTTAACCGCTGTGTCAAACGGCGGTTATTTTTTTGCTTTCGGCACAAAATAATATAAAAAGTGCGAGGTAAAAATATGAGGTTTCCATGGGACAGAAACTGGTTTAAAATCTGCTTTTACGTTGTTGTTACCTTTATAATGATTTATATTGTAAAGCTTGTTATAGATATGTGCGCATACACGCTTATAAACGTATCGGGCATAGCGGACGGATTTTGCCGTATCATAAAGCGGCTTGCAGGCATATTTGCACCTATTATAACCGCCCTTGCCGCTTATTATGTGCTTAAACCGCCAGCCGCCTTTATAAAGGCAAAAACCAAAAGCCGACGTGCCGCCTGCATTATTGTATTTGCTCTTATAATACTGCCGCCCGTTATTTTTATTACGGCTGTGGTTTTAAGGCTGAGGGCCATGGGCGGCGGCAGCTTTACAGAAGGTATATCTGTATGCACCCTGCTTTTTTCGGCAAAGCTTGCAAGCGCCTATTCAAGCCTTGTTCGGCTTATAAAAAGTATGGGGCTTGAAAATTTGCTGCTGCCATATATTGACGATTTTTTATTAAAAAGCACCTCTCTTGTGCGGCATGGCGGCAACGGCGTAAGGCTTGCTGTAAGCTGTATATTAAACTTTCTGCTGGGTATGGTTATGGCGTTTTATCTGCTTATGGAGGAAGCGCCTTTCAGCAGATTTAAGGAGCTTATGCGCCTTATACTGCCCGAAAGGCTGTATAATACGCTGAAAAATGCTGCCTGCGATATTGATGCCGTACTGTCGGGCTATATAATGGGTCAGCTTACGGACGGACTTATAATGTCGGTGCTTTTAAGTGCTGCACTGTGGCTTACAGGCATACCGTTTGCGCCTGCAATAGGCATACTTTCAGGCTTTTCCAACCTTGTGCCGTATCTTGGCTCGGTTACTGGGCTGCTGCTTACAATACTTTCGGCACTGCTAAGCGGTGATTATGCAAAAATACTCTATGGCAGCGCCGCCGTAATTATTTTGCAGCAGATAGACTCGGTTTATATTGTGCCAAAGGTTGTAGGCAAGAGGGTTGAGGTAAGCCCCTTTACCGTTATTGCCGCACTTACCGCAGGCGGTAAGCTGTTCGGCATCTGGGGAATGGTATTTGCCGTACCCGCTGTCGCCGCCGTTAAAGCCGCCACAGTAAGAATATGTGAAAGAAAAACAAAAAAATAGGAGCTGCGCCCTAATTTTGTGCTAGCCCTGTTTTATTATTAATTAAATTAGAGTTTATCGCAGTAATATTAACAGCCTAACATTCAAATCAATAACGTATGGATTTACCGTAGGGGCGGCAACCTGCCGCCCGTCAACCATTGTGGTTTGTTCTACATTCGG
>CABUWB010000102.1 GCA_902495025.1 uncultured Eubacteriales bacterium | reverse complement strand
TTATCCTTTGTAAGGTGCACGTCAAGCTCAATGCCAAAGCCGCAGCTTATGGCACGTCTGAAGGCTGCCATTGTATTTTCGGGTGCGTCAAACTTATCATCATGCAGACCCCTGTGCGCTATGTAATGGTGTTCAAAGCTTTTAAACCTTGCCTTGCGCAGATTATCCTGCGAAGGCTTCATACAATAGGCAACAGCAAGGGCAAGAAAGATAAGTAAAAACAAAATTATAGCAAAAGGCATATAAATTCCCCCTAAGAATTTAATTTAACTTATGAACGAAAATACCGCTGCGCAGCTTAGGCTCAAACCATGTTGATTTTGGCGGCATAATTTTGCCGCTGTCGGCAATAGCCATAAGCTCGTCCATTGAGGTTGGATACATGGAAAAGGCAAGCGTCATTTCTCCGCTGTCAACTCTCTTTTCAAGCTCGGAAAGACCACGTATACCGCCGACAAAGTCAATGCGCTTGTCGGTGCGTGGGTCGCCTATGCCAAGCAGGGGTGAAAGCACCTCATTCTGTAAAATGGAAACGTCCAGACCGTCAACGGCATCGTCCTTTATAATATGTGGCTTGGCGGTAAGTCTGTACCACTTTTTACCTATATACATACCAAAGGTATGCGCCTTTTCGGGTGAGCAGATACCGTCGGTTTGTTCAATATCAAATTTTTTGGAAAGTGCTGCAAAAAATTCGTCGGCGCTCATGCCGTTCAAATCCTTTACAACCCTGTTGTAGTCCATAATATGGAGCTGGTTGGCAGGGAAAAGTACGGAAAGATAGAAATTAAATTCCTCCTCGCCGCTGTAGCTGCCTGCAGCCTCACGCCTTTTAATGCCTACCTTAACGGCAGAGGCGTTTCTGTGGTGTCCGTCTGCAATATAAAGGCTGTCAACGCCTGCAAAGAGCTTAACAAGGCTGTCTATAACGGCTTTGTCGCTGATAACCCATACAGTATGCGAAACGCCGTCCTCGCTTGTAAAGTCGTATTCGGCAGGTGCGGAGGTAACCTCGGCAATTATTTTGTCAATTTCAGCCTTTCCCCTATAAGTAAGGAAGATTGGACCGGTATTTGCGTTGCAGGCATCAACGTGCCTTATTCTGTCCTCCTCCTTGTCGGCTCTTGTAAGCTCGTGCTTTTTGATTTTACCCTCTATATATTCATCAATGGCACTGCATCCGACAAGGCCCGTCTGGCTCCTGCCGTTCATGGTAAGGCGGTAGACGTAGAGCACAGGCTCGCTGTCCTGAATATAAATGCCGTCTGCAATCATTGAGTTAAGATTGTCGGCAGCCTTTTTATAAACTTCGTCGGAGTAAATGTCCGTACCTGCGGGCAAATCGACCTCTGCCCTGTCAACGTGCAGGAATGAATATGGGTCGTTTTTAACCATTTCACGTGCCTCGGCAGAACTCATAACGTCATAAGGGAGCGCAGCCACCTTGGAGCAGAGCTCCTTTGTGGGTCTGTAGCCTTTAAAGGGATGTAATATAGCCATAAAATAACCTCCTTGGTAAAAATATTTGATATAAGTATATCACAATGCGGCAAAATAAACAACATTGTAAAAATTAATTTGATATTTTGGGGCGTTTTTTAACCTATTAAATATTTATTTTTAAAAATAAATGCGGTTAAAATATTGTTTTCTTTCTTAACCTGCAATTTACAAAAAATGTTATTTTTTAAAATAAACAATGCCAAAAATGCAATATTCAAATTAAAAACTTGCAATTTTTGCACAAAAAAACTTTTTAACCCCTATATTTTGCCTTTGAAACTGCATAATTTTTTATGAATTATGCAAAAATATGCCTTTGGGTGGTTGACATTGGTTAAATAAAAGTTTACAATATTCCTATCGGGGGTGAATAAAGTGTTTATCTTTAATAATAAAACAAATTTAATTGAAAGACGAGAGTTGAACTATCCCCTTCAGGATGTCAGCGAGCCTAATCTGTACGACAACCTCTACAGCTATAATGAGGTGCCTAAGGTTGCCTTTAACCACAGAATTGTGCCTATTGATATGCCGGACGAAATATGGATTACGGACACAACCTTTAGAGATGGTCAGCAATCAAGAGAACCTTATACAATTGAACAGATTTCAAGAATATATGATATGCTCCACGTACTTGGCGGCCCTAAGGGTATTATCCGCCAGAGTGAGTTTTTTATCTATACCAAAAAGGACCAGGAGGCAGTTTATAAATGCCTTGAAAGGGATTACCGTTTCCCAGAGGTTACTACATGGATAAGAGCAAATAAAAAGGACTTTGAGCTTGTCAAGTCTATCGGCGTTAAGGAAACGGGTATTCTTGTAAGCTGTTCAGACTATCACATCTTTTATAAGATGAATATGAAGCGCAGTGAGATAATTGAGCATTATCTCTCAATTGTAAGGCAGTGTATTGAAACGGGCATAAGACCGAGATGTCATTTTGAGGATATTACAAGAGCTGATTTTTACGGCTTTGTGGTACCGTTTGCATCGGAGCTTATGAAGCTGTCGGAGGAAACGGGTATGCCTATTAAAATACGTGCCTGTGATACCATGGGCTATGGAGTTACCTTCCCAGGCTCTGTTCTGCCAAGGTGCGTTCCGGGTATTATTTACGGTCTGCATCACCATGCGGGCGTTCCGCAGGAAATGATTGAGTGGCATGGACATAACGACTTTTACAGGGCTGTTGTCAATGCCTCCTATGCGTGGCTTTTTGGTGCATGCGGCGTAAATACGTCCCTGTTTGGCATAGGTGAGCGTACTGGCAATACTCCTACCGAGGCTATGGTTATGGAGTATGCACAGTTAAGAGGTACGCTTGACGGTATGGATACAAGGGTTATTACCGAGCTTGCAGAGTATTTTGAAAAGGAAATAGGCTATGAAATTCCGCCTATGACACCTTTTGTAGGTGAAAACTTTAACGTAACAAGGGCAGGCGTGCATGCGGACGGTATCCTTAAAAACGAGGAGATTTACAACATATTCAATACAGAGCTTTTACTTAACCGTCCTGTTAAGGTGGCAGTCAGCAAAACCTCGGGTCTTGCAGGCGTTGCGCACTGGGTAAATTCTACCCTTCACCTTACGGGTGATGACGCCTTTGACAAAAAGGACCCTGTCATTGTTGACATCAAGGCTTGGGTTGACGCACAGTATGAGGACGGCAGAGTTACCGTTATAAGCGACAAGGAGCTTATGAATATTACAAACGAAACCTTTTTAAAGCATGGCATTACCGATAAAAAGGTTGAATTAAATTAATAAACGGAGGTTTATGCAAAATGGATAAAATTGAAGCAGCTAAGGCGAAATTTGGCGCTCTTATTGAGGACCAGCTTAAAAGAGTTGAAAGAATGAAGGAAGATAAGGAGTTTATTGATTTTTCAAAGCTCCCTGTTATTAAAATTGGTATCTGCGGCGGCGATGGTATCGGCCCTGCAATTACCGCACAGGCACAGAGAATACTTGAATTTCTCCTTGCAGACGAGGTTAAGAGCGGCAAGGTTGAGTTTAAGGTGATTGACGGTCTTACTATCGAGAACAGAATTGCGGCAGGCAAGGCTATTCCAGATGATGTGCTTGCACAGCTTAAGGAGTGTCCTGTTATCCTGAAAGGCCCTACAACCACACCAAGAGCAGGCGATAAGGTAAATATCGAGTCCGCAAACGTGGCAATGCGCAAGGAGCTTGACCTCTTTGCAAACGTGCGCCCTGTAAGAATACCCGAGGAGGGCATTGACTGGACCTTCTACAGAGAGAATACTGAGGGCGGCTATGCTTTAGGCTCAAAGGGCTTTGAGATTGACGAGGATTTGGCATTTGACTTTACCGTTGCAACAACCGACGGTACAGAGCGTATCATCAGAGCAGCTTTTGACTATGCAAGAAAGAACAACAAGGGCAAGGTTACCTGTGTAACAAAGGCTAACATTATCAAGACAACAGACGGCAAGTTCCTTAACACATTTAAGGAGATTGCAAAGGAATATCCTGAGATTGAAACTGACGACTGGTACATCGACATTATGACTGCAAAGCTTATTGACCCTAAGAGAAGACAGGGCTTTAAGGTTGTTGTTCTGCCTAACCTCTACGGTGATATTATTACTGATGAGGCTGCCGAGTTCCAGGGCGGCGTAGGTACAGCAGGCTCTATCAATATGGGTAAGAAGTACGCTATGTTTGAGGCTATCCATGGCTCCGCTCCACGTATGGTTGAGGAGGGACGTGACAAGTACGCTGACCCATGCTCAATTATAAGGGCTGCAAGTATGCTCCTTGCACATATCGGCTATGCTGACAAGGCAAAGCAGCTTGATGACGCTCTTGATATCTGTACACAGAAGGAGAAGAAGGTAGTTATCACAGGTCACAGCGACGGTGCTACAAGCGCAGAGCTTGCTGACTACATTATGGATACTATCAAGAAGAATGCTTAAACAGTTTAACGAGCAGACAAACGATTATTTAATAGGTATAAGGTTTAATAATTACAAGGAATGGTTTCATGCGCATAGGGAGCAGTACAGGCTCTATGTGCATGAGCCTATGTGTGAGCTTGCAGATGGGGTTTTTGAGCGTATGCACAAAATGGATAAAAATTTTATGCAGACCCCCAAGGTTTCAAGAGCCAACAGGGATACACGCTTTTCCAAAAACAAAAATCCTTATAAGGAGTGCAAGTGGTTTTTTCTGCGTGCCGACGGCAGACCTGATTTAACCTATCCTAAGCCTACCTATTTTTTTGAGATTTCTGCCGACTGGTGGAGATATGGGCTTTTTTATTATCCAAAGCCAAGTGATATGCAGCTTTTTCGCAATAAGATTGAGGCTGAAAGTGCACGCTTTGAGCGCATCGTTAAAAAGCTTGATAAGGACGGCTTTTTTGACCTCTCGGGTGACAGCTATAAAAGACCGTTTAAAACAGAGACGCAGCTCTCAGACAGGCTGAGGGAATACTATCAGCTAAAGGGCTTTGATTTGATACACTGTGAGGAATATTCCAATACGGATTTCTACGGTGATGAGCTGCCCGATATTGTTTTTGAGGGTTTTAAAAAGCTCTATGATATGTATAAATTCTTGTATGAAATCAGCTTTGAATAAGATATGATTAGGGCTGTCGCATTGATTTGCGATAGCTTTATAAGTTAGAGTTTATGGGAGTAAATCAACACCTCAACATTTTAATCGTAGGGGTGGCAATCTGCCACCCGTCAACCATGGTGGTTTGTTCTACATTCGGGCGGATAATATCCGCCCCTACAAGTGAATGTTTGGTATGATGTTGAGTTTAGGGTATTAACGGCACTGTGTGCCTACACCTCATCCGACGGCTAACGCCGCCACCTTCCCCTCAAGGGGAAGGCTTGAAATGCGCAGGTAACTAAGGCTTCCCCTTGAGCCGCAGCGGTTTTTTGCAAAAAACGCTGTCCCTACGGGATTTGAATTTTTTTATAAAAAAATTCAAACGTGCTGTCACCGCAGGTGACTGATGAGGTGTAGCTGCGACAGTAGCGTTATCCCCATAAACTCTAATTTATATTAAAAAAACTAAAATATCACAAAATTATTACAACAGCCCCTCATTATATAATTTCCAACCGTTCTTCCGCCATTTTCGTAATTTGAAATTCATTATTCTTTGAAATTCATTTTTTCACCCATATATAAGCAAAAATCCCCCATACGGAGGATTTTTACATTATTTTTCAATTGCTTTATCAAGATTTTTTTGTGCGGTACTAAGCATAAGCTTAATTCTGTTAAGCTGGTTTACCTCGCTTGCGCCGGGGTCATAGTCAACGGCAACGATATTGCTCAGGCTATTCTGTCTTTTAAGCTCCTTAATAATACCCTTGCCGGTAACGTGGTTAGGCAGGCACGCAAAAGGCTGTGTACAGATATTATTATTTACGCCCGAGTGTATCAGCTCTACAAGCTCTGCGGTAAGGAACCAGCCCTCACCTGTCTGATTACACAGGCTTACAATATCCTTTGCCATTTCACCAAGCTCCCTTATATTTGCAGGACGCTCAAAGTGCTTGCTTGCCTCCAGTGCCTCGCTCATAGGCTTGCGGTAGCCCTCGACAAACTTTATGCCAAGGTCGGCAAGCATGGTTGTTGAGTGCTTTGCGCCGAAGTATTTTTCCTTAAACGTATTATTGTAAAGCGAGTAAGTGAAAAAGTTTACAAGGTCAGGCACAACAGCCTCCGCACCCTCATTTTCAAGCTGGGTTACGATGTCGTTATTGGCTGTGGGGTGGAACTTAACCAGAATTTCGCCTACAACGCCTACCCTTGGCTTAACAAGGCTTTCATCAATAGGCAGATTGTCAAAGTCATTTACAATGGCACGCACATTCTTTTTAAACTCACCGAGTGAGCCTTTGCGCACTGCCTTTTTGCAAACCTCATTCCACTTATTGTAAAGTGCGTTTGCCGAGCCTTTTTCAAGCTCATAGGGGCGCATACGGTAGAGCACACGCATAAACAAATCGCCGTAGAGAACTGCCTGTATAAGGCTGTTTATAAATTTAAAGCTGTATTTAAAGCCGGGGTTTTTCTCCAGTCCGTTTGCACTTACTGAAATAACGGGGATATTATTGTAGCCAGCCTTTTTTAGCGCACGCCTTATAAAGCCTATG
>CABUWB010000101.1 GCA_902495025.1 uncultured Eubacteriales bacterium | reverse complement strand
TGCGTCCAAGGGCAGGCGGACAGGGCAGCTATGACAGCATAGTGCCAAAGTTCCAAAAGCTTGCCGACAGCCGCAATCAGACCGATTACTATGTAAGGGGCACCTTTACACGCTACAACCTTGACTTTGCAAAGGACGTGCTGCACCTTGCAGACCTTGGCTTCAAGCAGATAAGCGTTGAGCCTGTTGTTGCTGCCGACAGTGAGCCTTACTCAATACGTGAGCAGGATTTACCCGTTATTTTTGACGAGTATGAAAAGCTTGCGCTTGAAATACTTGAAAGGCGCAAAAACGGACAGTGGTTTAATTTCTTCCACTTTATGATTGATTTGACGGGCGGTCCATGCGTTGTCAAGCGTATGGTTGGCTGCGGCTCGGGTACGGAGTATCTTTCCGTAACGCCTACGGGTGATTTGTACCCATGTCATCAGTTTGTTGGTATGGAGCAGTTTAAAATGGGTCATGTTGATACGGGTGTTACCGTACCTGAAACACGTAATAGGTTTGAGGGCTGCAACGTGTATACAAAGCCTAAGTGCAGGGAGTGCTGGGCAAGGTTTTACTGCAGCGGCGGCTGTGTTGCCAACTCCTACAATGCCCATGGCGATTTGATTACGCCTTATGAAATCGGCTGTGAAATGCAGAGAAAGCGCATTGAGTGTGCCATTATGATTAAGGCTAAGGAGGCGGAAATGGCTGAGTAATTTCCATATTCGTCAATATGCACAAAAGAATATCTTTTTTGTAAAATTTTGTTGACGTTTTATGGAAATGATAATATAATAAACTTTATATGAGCGGAAAAGCATTTCCGTTATTTTAACAAGGGAGGAATACTTACAAATGAAAGGTAAAAGTGCATTAATGCTTTTATTGATTATTGCAGTAACCTGCGGACTGTGTGCAGTGTCTTACTTTGGTATAGGACACAAGCCAGGTACAACATCGGCTGCTGCAGACGAGCCTGCGGCAACACAGCAGATTGAGCTTGTTACAAACGAGGCAGGCGAAATTGCAACAAATGAGGACGGTCAGCCTGAAACAAGAATTGTTGAGGTAACTACCGACGCTGACGAAACTACAACAGCAGCAGAGGACGAAAAGACAGCTGCAGCAACACATGATGGCTACGGCTCACTGTTTAACATCAAGCAGGGTCTTGACCTTAAGGGCGGTGTATACATTGTATACCAGGCTGAAAAGGATAACCCAACAGATGAGGAAATGGCAGCAGCTATTGCCATGATTCAGGAGCGTCTTGACAGAAAGAACTGGACAGAGGCAGAGTGTTCAAGAGAGGGTATTAACAAAATTCGTGTTGAAATCCCGGGTGTTGACGATGCAGAGGCTGCCGCTGATGAAATTGGTGCTACAGCAAAGCTTACCTTCAGAGATGAAGAGGGTAATGTGCTTGTTGACGGTATGAATGTTGTAAATGCAACAAAGCAGACCGAAAACAACGATGTTGTTGTACAGCTTGAGTTTGACTCAAAGGGTAAGGCTGATTTTGCCGCTGCAACAGAGGCAAATGTAGGAAAGCCACTATATATTATGATGGACGAGGATATTATAAGCGCACCTACCGTTAATACAAAGATTGACAGCGGTACAGCTATCATTACTTTTGGTGATAACGGTCAGAGCGTGGCTGAAAAGACAGCAGAGGCAGGCGAACTTGCAGATACAATACGTGCAGGCTCTCTTCCTTTCAATCTTGAGCCAATCCATAAGAGCAGCGTAGGCGCAAGACTTGGTGCAAACTCACTTGAGTCCACAATCAAGGCTGGTCTTATCGGTATTACAATTATATTCCTGTTTATGCTTATTGTTTACAGGGTTGCAGGTCTTGCAGCAGACCTTGCACTGCTTATTTATACCGTACTTGACTTAATTATTATGAGTCTTTTTGGTGTTACACTTACACTGCCAGGTATCGCAGGTGTTATCCTTTCAGTAGGTATGGCAGTTGATGCCAACGTGCTTATTTTTGAGCGTGTACGTGAGGAGCTCGGCGAGGGCAAGAGCATTGCAAATGCTTTCAGAAACGGTTTTTCAAGGGCTATGCCTGCTATCATAGACAGTAACGTTACCACAATTATTGCAAGTATCGTGCTGCTCTGGTACGGCTCAGGCTCGGTAAGAGGCTTTGCTCAGACTCTTATCATTGGTGTTGTTTTATCAATGTTCACCGCTATCTTTGTAACCAGATTTATTGTTAATTCGTTAATCGGCTTAGGTGTTAAAAATTCTAAGCTCTACGGCGCAAAGTAAGGAGGTGCAGCATAAAATGTTAAATATTGTAAAGGGCAGATTTGTCTTTTTGGCAATTTCTATCGCAGTTATACTTGTGGGTATAGGTTTTATGGTGTTTAATTCCGTAAACGGCAACGGTGCATTTAACTATGACGTGCAGTTTGTGGGCGGTACCTCTATCGAGGCTGATTTAGGCACTGAGTTTGATAATAATGATGTAAGCGCTATTGTTGTTGAGGCAACAGGCGACAGCGCTCCTCAGGTACAGAAGGTTGACGACGGCAAGACTGTTGCAATTAAAACAGTTAAGCTTGATGACGAGCAGAAGCAGGCTTTAAAGGACGCTCTTGTTGAAAAGTATTCTCTTACAGAGGACCAGCAGAACAGCATGAGTATTGAGGACGTAAGCGCAACCTTAAGTAAGGAAATGCAGAAAAATGCGGTTATTTCCCTCTTGCTTGCGTGTGCGGCTATGCTTATTTACGTAAGCTTCCGCTTCAGAGAGTTCAAGACAGGTGCAAGCTGTATTTTGGCTCTTGTAAATGATACACTTGTTGTACTTGGCTCTTATGCAATTTTCAGAGTACCTATGGACAGTGCATTTATTGCAGCTATCCTTACAGTTGTAGGTTACTCTATCAACTCATCGGTTGTTATCTTCGACCGTATACGTGAAAATAAGAAAAGGCTTGGCAGAAAGAACTATGCAGAGCTTGTAAATGCAAGTGTAAGCCAGACTATGAGAAGGTCAATCTTTACATCTCTTACATCTTTCTTTGCTATTGCGTGCTTATATGTTTTCGGCGGACAGGCTGTAAGAGAGTTTGCATTCCCAATCTCCGTTGGTATTGTGGCAGGTGCTTACTCATCTATCTTCCTTTCGGCTAATATATGGTATATCTTATGTACCGCTTTTGATAAGAAGAAAAGCAAGTAATTAATTTTAAGGGCTGTCTTGAAAAGGCAGTCCTTTTTTAAAGGAAAAGGCTATGACAAAATGGACAGTTAAAAACATAAAGCCCGCTGCGGGCGCAATTGAATATATAACCTCACGCTTTAAAATTACACCGCTTGCGGCAGAAATTATGCTTGCGAGGGGTCTTAACAATATGGACGAGGCTGACCGCTACCTTAATGCAGGTATGGAGAGTCTGTATCGCCTTGCGGATTTGCCAGAGGTGAAAAAGGCTTTTGCCCTTGTGCTTGATGAAATTAAGTCGGGTGGTAAAATTGTAATTTACGGCGATTATGATGTTGACGGCGTTACCTCAACGGTTATTTTGTGCAAGGCTTTGCGTCTTTTGGGCGGTAGCGTGGATTATTTCATACCCGACAGGCATACGGACGGCTATGGACTTAATCCTCGTGCGGTGCGTGATATTGCACAGGGCGGCTGCTCACTTTTAATTACCTGTGATAATGGTATTGCTGCAAAAAATGAGATAGACTATGCACGCTCCATGGGTTTGAAGGTGCTTATCCTTGACCACCATGAGCCGCCATTTGAGGAAAAGGACGGTGTGCGCAGCTTTGTTATTCCTGCTGCCGATGCGGTGGTTGATATGAAAATACCGTCTGTTAATTATCCTTTCAGGGATTTGTGTGCAGGCGGATTGTGCTATAAATTTGTGCGTGAGCTGTTTGCACATTGCGGCAAAAGGCTTGAAATTGATGACGAGCTTGTCGTATTTGCTGCTCTTGCAACTGTCTGCGATGTTGTTGCCCTGCGTGATGAAAACCGTATTATTGCAAAATCAGGGCTTGAAATTATCAACCGTACAATTTCAAACAGGGGACTTGCTGCCCTTGTCAATATCAACAATCTTGGCGACAAGCGCATAACAGAGTTTACCTTTGGCTTTGTTATCGGTCCATGTATTAATGCAGGCGGACGTCTGGAGGTGGCGGAGCTTGCTGCAAGGCTGTTTATGAGTGACAGCAATGAGGAATGTAATGAGCTTGCACAGCATCTTTTTGACCTTAATCAGGAGCGCAAGGATATGACATCGCAGAGCGTTGAAAGGCTGTGTGCCGCTGCCGATAATATTGATGACAGGGTGCTTGTTATGTATGATGAGCAGGTTGATGAGAGTATTGCTGGTATCGTTGCAGGCAGACTTCGTGAGAGGTATAACAAGCCATCAATAGTGCTTACCCAAAGCGGCGGTACGGCTAAGGGCAGCGGCAGGAGCATTGAAACTTATGATATGTTTGAGGAGCTGTCTAAGCACAGGGAGCTGTTTATTAAGTTTGGCGGGCATAAAATGGCGGCAGGTATGTCGCTTGAACCTGATAACGTTGAGCCGCTGAGGCGTGCGCTTAACGACTGTTGTACCCTTACACCTGATGATATGGAACGTGTGCTTAATGTTGATAAAATTATCAGACTTGATGAGGTCAGCCTGTTTTCGGCAAGGGATATGGAGCTGTTCAAGCCTTGCGGCAGCGGCAATTTCGAGCCACTTATGGGGCTTGTTGCTCTTAATATAGTTTATCTTCGTTTTGTTGGCAGTGAAAAAAATATTGCCGTCATGACAGTTTCCGACAGTACGGGCAACAGTGTGTCGGCGGTTATGTTTGACGGTGCTGTCCTTAAGGAAATCCTGTGCAATTATTTTGGCAGCAGTGCTGTTGATGAGGAGGGCAATCTTACCGTCAATATCAGCGGTATTAAAATAGACGTTATTGCCTCGCTTCAGGTCGATGATTACAATGGCTTTACTAAGCCTAAAATGATGATTAAGGACGTAAGGCTTAACAAAAGCTGTAAATAAGCGTGAGATATTTTTGTGTTGACACTGTGCTGTATCTCTGTTAAAATAATATTACTCATCGGAGGGTGTGTAATCGTAATTACAAGACCGGATAAGATGACAGGTGCGCCTGTTTTCTTTTCGGTCTTTTTTGTTAAACGGAGGTAATGTATATGGAAAATAAATTTACACAGGGCAGTATTTTTAAAACTCTTATAGGCTTTGCTGTACCTATTTTTCTTGCCATGCTTTTGCAGGCACTTTATGGTATGGCTGACTTGCTTATTGTAGGTCGTTTTGGAGATGCAACCGGTGTGTCGGCTGTATCAACCGGCAGCCAGATTATGCACACCATAACGTGTATAGTAATGGGACTTACAATGGGCACAACCGTATTGCTTGGACAGAGAATGGGCGAAGGGGATTATGAAAGCGCAGCAAGAACGGTTGGCTCGGCATTGTGGCTTTTTGTGTTTGTGGGTGCCATAATATCTGTTTTAACAGTTGTTTTTGCAAAAAATATGGCACATATAATGCACGCACCGCAGGAGTCCTTTGCAAAAACGGTGAAGTATGTTACAATATGTGGCTGCGGTTCAATTTTTATTGTGCTGTATAATGCTGTCAGCGGTGTATTCAGAGGTATGGGTAACTCAAAGCTGCCGCTGGCGCTTGTCGGTGTTGCTTGTGTATGCAATATAATAGGTGATTTTGTGCTGGTAGGTATTTTTAAAATGGATACGGCAGGTGCGGCTGTTGCTACGGTTTCGTCCCAGGCAATAAGCGTTATTGCAGCTTTCATAATTGTAATTAAAAGAGGACTGCCCTTTCCGTTTGGAAAAAGACATATCCGTTTGTTTAAAAAGGAAATACTGCTGACTTTGCGCTTTGGTATGCCAATTGCTGCACAGGACGGTTTAACAAGTCTCTCATTTCTCATTATTCTTTCAATATTAAATGGATTTGGACTTGTTGCCTCAGCAGGTGTGGGAGTTGCTGAAAAAATATGTGCGGTTATTTTTCTTGTCCCATCTGCGGTTATGTCGGCAATAGCGGCATTTGCAGCTCAAAATATAGGCGCAGGCAGAGATGATAGGGCGAAAAAAGGTATGTATTACGGTATGATGATTGCTTTCAGTGCAGGTGTTGTTATGTTTTTTGTAAGTTTCTTCCATGGTACCTATCTTGCTTCCTTATTTACTAATGAAATTGAGGTTATGGAGGCTTGTGCTGATTATCTGCGTTCCTATTCCATAGATTGTCTGATAGCATGCTTTGTTTTTTCAATGATGGGTTATTTCAACGGCAGCGGCAGAACGCTGTTTGTTGCACTGCAGGGCATTGCCTCAACCTTTCTTGTGCGTATACCGGTTTCCTATTTTATGAGCCGTATTGAGGGGGTTAGTCTGTTTCAGATTGGCTTTGCAACTCCGCTTGCCAGCGCTTTTGGTATTGTGCTGTGCGTTAGTTATTATATTTACTGCGAAAAAAGTAAAAAAAGCTGTTGACAACTTCGGTTTGCTGTGGTACAATAATCTAGCTGTCGGTAAAAACGACTGCTGTCAACAAAAAACTTTGTAAAATAAGTTAAAAAACTTGTTGACAAAGGCAGAAAGATGTGTTAATATATTTTCTGTTGCCGCTGAAAACGGCAAGGCAAATTTTGAAAAATCTAAAAAAAGTTATTGACAACAGCTATGAGCTGTGCTAAAATAACAGAGTTGCTGCGAAAGCGGCGACGAAAAAGATT
>CABUWB010000100.1 GCA_902495025.1 uncultured Eubacteriales bacterium | reverse complement strand
TCATTGGTTACGTAGGGGCGGATTCCATATCCGCCCTAATTTTAGCATATTATCATTGCTAACGGGCGGCAGGTTGCCGCCCCTACGGTAAATCCATACGTTATTGATTTGAATGTTGAGGTGTTAATTTACACCGATAAACTCTAATTTACCTCTTACAGTTACAGCTTTATAAATTCCGCCTTTCTCTCCCTGAAAACGGTAATATACTTATATCCTGCCTCAAAAAGCATATCATAGGCAAAGCCATTATGGTCGGCAACGTCCTTGGCAAAGTGGGCGTCAGAGCCGACGGTAACAATTTCGCCGCCAAGATGTTTATACCTTTTAAGAATATCAATTGACGGATAAGCGGCATTAATGCCATATCTGAAGCCCGAGGTATTAATCTCGATACCCTTGCCCCTTTCGATAAGTGCCTTTAAAACTGCATCAATCTTATCGGCATAATCAGCATATTTAAGGCTGTTATCCTCATACATACCATACCTTGAAATAAAGTCAAGATGACCGTAAACGCAGAAATCCTTGCAGGCATGAATATTTTTAAGCATTTCGTCCCAGTATATACCGTAAGCCTGCTCCTTTGTTTTGTCCCCGAAAAAATCCTTTTGGTCAAAGTAGACATCCTTGGTGCATACGGCATGCGACGAGCCTATAATAAAATCAAAAGGAAAGTCCGCCGTTATTTTATTTATTTTATCCGCCCACAGGCTTTCAAGCCCTATTTCAACCCCGAAGGTAACCTTAATTTCCTTTTTGTATTTTTCGGCGAGGTCAAAAATAACAGGCATATATTCGTTATAATCGGTAAAATCATATCTGTCGTCAAAATCGACATGGTCGGTAATGGCAATTTCATCACAGCCCTTGGATATTGCGGACTTAATCATTTCCTCCATAGGTGCGTCGCTGTCCGAGGAGAAGTTTGTGTGCATGTGGTAATCAATAATATACATAGGTATCACCCTTTCATAAGTGTACTGTTTATTGTACAGTATCAGTCATCATATTTTATATGAAAATTATTATACCACCGTCAAAGGCAGTTTTAAAGTCCCGTTTATTGTACAGCAGGCATTTTCCCATATTTATTTTACTTAGATTTAACATTTGCGTTTTTGTGTAAATTAACTAATTTTACCGTCCCTTTTGCCGCCGCTTATCGTACAAAATAATGATGATTTCGGGCAAATTTTCGCCTTTTGTTAATTTCAGTGCAATTTACACTGTTTTTTGTAAGGTTTTTGTCTTGATTTTGTAAAATCAAACGTGCTACAATACGCTTGTAGTTTTATTTTGGAACAGCTCCACATGGTGGAGGTTAAAAGTATTTTTATACTTCAGGAGGATTAAACAGGAAATGGATTACGTATCTATGTTCACCGCAGTACTCGGAGGTCTGGGACTATTCCTTTACGGTATGCACATTATGGCATCGGGTCTGCAAAAGTGTGCAGGCAACAAGCTGAAACATATACTTGAAATGCTTACACGCAACAAGTTTATGGGCATCATTTTAGGTGCGATAGTAACAGCTATTATTCAAAGCTCGTCTGCAACAACTGTTATGGTAGTCGGTTTTGTAAATGCAGGCATTATGAATTTATCACAGACGGTAGGTATCATAATGGGTGCAAACATCGGTACAACAATGACAAGCTGGATTGTATCCTCGCTTGAATGGGCAAGCTTTTTAAAGCCCGAGTTTTTTGCGCCGATAGCAATAGCAATAGGTGCATTTATGCTGCTGTTCAGCAAAAAGAACACAGTAACGCTCTTGGGTGAAACCATTGCGGGCTTTGGTTTATTATTTGTAGGTATTTCAATGATGTCAGAGGGACTTCAGCCCCTCCAGGAGCTTCAGGCTTTTCGTGATGCAATGGCAACCTTTGGTACAAATCCATTCCTTGGCGTAATTGTGGGTGCGCTGGTTACGGCGGTTATTCAAAGCTCGTCGGCATCAGTTGCAATTCTCCAGTCGCTTGCCATAGCAGGACTTGTGCGCTGGGACGCTGCAATTTATATAGTAATGGGTGAAAACATAGGTACCTGTCTTACGGCAGTGCTTTCAAGTATAGGCACAAGCAAAAATGCTAAGGGTGCTGCATATATACATCTGCTTTTCAACGTAATAGGCGCAGTAATTATCAGTGCTGCGGCAGCAGTATTCTTTATGTTTATAAACCCTGCTGCAGGACGTGCAATGGTATCAAGTACGGACGTCAGTATTCTGCACACAGCAGCAAACCTGCTGACGGTTGTTATGCTTTATCCTTTCAGCAATCTGCTTGTAAAGGCAGCGGAAAAGCTTACTTCACTTACACCTACCTCGGTGGACGCAGGCGAGCTTATTCACCTTGACGACCGTATCCTCAGCACACCGGGTATCGCTATTGAAAACTGTATTAAGGAAATTGTGCGCCTTGGTGAAATGGCAAGGGATAACCTTAAGCTTGCAACAACTGCCATGCAGACACAGGACACAACCGCTATGGACAAGGTGTTTGAAACCGAGGCAAAAATAGATACGCTTACCCACTCCATTACAACCTATATGGTTAAGCTGTGTAATACCGACCTTAATGAAAAGCAGAACAGGCAGATTACCTCACTTTTCCACACCGTAATTGATATGGAGCGTATAGGTGACCACTGTGAAAACCTTGTTGAGTTTGCGCAGTATATGAAAAATGAGGATTTAAAATTCTCTGATAAAGCGTCAAGCGAGCTTGACCATATATTTGCAGAAACAATAAAGTGTGTTTCCAACTCGGTTGAGGCACTTTCCACCTACAGCATTGACCTTGCCGAAAAGGTTATAAGCGAGGAGGAAAGGGTTGATAACCTTGAGGAAAGGCTGCGCAGTGAGCATATTGAAAGACTTGCAAACCGCCAGTGTAACCCTACCGCAGGCGTTGTTTACCTTGATGTACTCACCAATCTTGAACGTGTATCTGACCACGCACTTAATGTTGCAGAGGTTGTAATTAAACATAACCAGAACTGATAAATGCAAAAGGCTGACGAATTTTCGTCAGCCTTTTTGTCATCCTTACAGCTCAAAAACAGCCTCATTCAGCTCAAAGAGCAGCTCATTTGTCTGTGTAAGTGTCAAGCCCTTATCAAGTGCAAAAATTATAATGCAATCCCTGCGGTTTTTGCTGTACAGCCCACCCGCATTTGCAATAAGAAGTATGCGGTTTGCCTCCTCAACAGTAGCATTCAGCCCAAAGCAGAGCTGCAGCAGCTTGTCCTTGGTAGGCTTTCTTGTACCGTTAATCATCTGATAGCCGTAGGTATAATTAAGCTCTGCCTTTTTTATAATCTCACCCTTTGGTACTTGCTTTTTTTCTATCAATATATTAAGATATTCAGAAAGAGTAAGATTTTTTATATCTTCGTCATTCTCCGCAAGAAAGTGCTTAATTTCGGTTGATTTTTTAATTTCAGCCAAAAGCTCGCCTGTATCTTTCATAGTATCACCCCGAGTTAATAATAGCACAGGCGGAGAAAATATTCAATATTGGGGAAGGGATTAAATGGATAATTTTGTTGAGGAATTTAAAAACAGCTATGAGCAATATGAAATTATAAGCTCCATTGGCAGGGACACATGGCAGATTAAGCTGACAAGCTATGACAGGATAGCGGTTTTAAAGCGGATAGACAATCCCGAGGTTTACAGAAAGCTGAAAGAGCTTAAAATAAGCGGCATACCCACAATTTACAGCATAAGCGAAAGGGACGGCGCCTTTTATGCCATTGAGGAATTTATAAACGGCAGCACGCTTGACAGCCTTGTTGCATCAAAGGGCAGCCTTACGCCGCATGAGGTCAGGGAGATAGTCTGTAAGCTGTGCAGAATACTTGCGCCCGTTCATGGTGCGGGGCTTGTCCATCGTGATATTAAGCCGTCCAACATCATTATAACCTCAAATAATGAGGTGTACCTCATTGACTTTGGCATAGCACGTGCGCAGAATGCTACCGCCTCAAAGGATACAAAGCACCTCGGTACGGAGTTTTATGCCTCGCCCGAGCAGTACGGCTTTGCCCAGACGGATAATAAAAGTGATATTTACTCCATAGGCAGGCTTATGATTACTCTGCTTACCGACAAGGAAAACGCTGATAATATAAAGGCTCTGCCTTATTCGGGGATAATTGCTAGGTGTACGGCAGTTGATTCATCCAAAAGATACAAAAGCGTCGCTGCTCTAAGAAAAAAATTCTATATAAATTATATTTTGTTAGGCTGTGGAATTATAATTGGCATTTTAATAGCTTCGGCTATCATTTTATACGCTATCGGCAACAACACTACCGCACCTCCTGACACCCTCCCTGCCGGCAACATAACTAATGCCCAAAAGGAGCATAAGACAAATGCAGAGATAACTTATTTAGAAGAAAGCTCTGTTTTTTCTGAAACCTCTGCCGCAGAAAAAATAACAACAGAAGAACAAACAACCGTTTCACAAACTACAGAACAAACAACCGCAATGGCTGAAACAACCACGCAGTACACAGTGCAGGCTGAAACCGCAGCACAATCTTCAGCACAGACTGAAATGTCAACACAGCCGGTAAAAAACTTCACAATATCTCCCAGTGTAGATACAAGTATAAGTTTAAATTCAGCCGACTCAAATAATTCATCAAAATATTTAAGAATTACACCTGAGGGAATTCAGTTTGTTGAAGATGATGAAGAGCCTAAAATATATTATAACCAGTTAGAGTTTGTACCTCATAAGTACTCGGCATTCTGCGGCAATTCAAACGCCAAACATTATATAACCAACATGGAAGAGGAAAACTTCGATTATGAAAAGTATTACCACATAGCTTTATCAGGTGTAAGACATTATAATGCCGATGTAGAGCTTTCCGACACGCTTAAAGCCGATATTTATACTGAAAAAACAGACAATTGCCTAAATATAAGCATTAACGACGGCAGTCTGCTCAGTATACCGGAATATCAGCCTGCTGAAGACCCTGACCTTTACGCAGAAGCCTACAGATACTACAGCCTTAGCTATATTGATTTTGACAGTGATGGGACAAAAGATATATTTATTGTTGAATCGATTTATGACCCATATCACGATAAATATACCTCACCATATAATGTTCATACATTTGTAAAAATAAAACCTGACCTTACAATGGAAATTTTAGAAAACGACACGCCAATAATAGAATATCCCGAGGATATTGAATACTTGGTATACCAAGACCAAATTGATTTTCGGGAGAAAAATAAGGAGGAAATCCTAGGCACCTTTATTTGCGAAAACGGTAAGGTATCCTGCAAAAACAAAAAAATATAAACATAATTTGACAAAATAATGCTCTCAGCTAATGAATTGAGAGCATTATTTTTTTATACTGTTTTTGTAAAGAACTTTTTAAAGTTTTTTCATTCGTCATTCAAGAGCTCGTCTGCCGATAGGGAAAAGATTTTTGCCAGAACCTTTAATTCAATGTCGGTGACGGGTCTTGTCTGACCCTCCAGCTTGGAAAGACTAGAGGGATTAATGTCAATTCCACTTGTTTGCATGCGTACAAGCAGCTCCTTCTGCTTAATTTTCCTCTCCTTTCTGAGCCTGGTTATTTTATGACCGATAATATTTTTGTTACCTAACTCCTGTCTGCGGGGTTTCATTGTTTCAGCTCCTCGTAATGGACTTATGGTATTAGTATATAGCAGTTAATAAAGTTTTAATTCTTTCTGAGAATTATATTGACGAATTTCGACAAATCATATATAATGTAATTAAAATTTTAATTCTTATAGAGAATTAAAAGGGGTGGTTTTATGTCAATAAACAATACAGTTTTATTTATTCATCCTGCCGGTGAGCATTTTACCGATGCATCGGGCTATGCTCTTACACCTGCGGAATGTATAACAAACGGTGAAATGCCATGGAGTGGTATTGGTAGGCACTACCGTAAATTTATCAAAGCTAAGGGAGAGTATTTAGCAAGCCTGAATAATAATGACGCTCCCGACAAAGCGGAGCTGTATTTTTGGGGTGAATGGGAAACAGAAAGTAAAGTTACCAAAATAGGCAAAAAATCAACAAAAGCATATTTAAGGAAAAACGATATACCGCAGTACATTCATGAGCCTATAATACGCAAAAAAACAAATACACAGTTAATAGGGCTTATGAATACAGACCCTTATGTGTTTGGAGAAAACTTTTGCTATTGCTGCTGTCAGCAGGGGAGCAAAGGCAGTATTTTAAGAAAACTTAATAATGGGGACATAATAGTATTTTATGGCAAGCGTGAGGGTAGGCTGCTTATTGATACGGTTTTTGTTGTTGATAAGGCTATAAAATATAACAGCTCAAATTATAGAGAACAGCTGAAAAATTACGTAAGCGAGGTATATATGCATGCGGCAATAGAGCCATTATTTGCCGATAGTGAAGATTGCAGCACTCCTTGTTCAGGAAAAAAGGATAAAAACGAATGCAATAACAAGAAATGCGAAGAAAAAGAATACACCTTTTATACAGCTGTAATGTATGGCTCAGATTATGCAAAGAAAAACGGAATTTTCAGCTATTTCCCTTGTAAAATAGGTGATGAGGGCAAGGACGGTTTCAGCCGCTTTGAGGCTGATGCCGACAAATTAAATTTTTCAAAAAAACAAACACAGGGTATTAAAATACTGCAAGAGCAAGGATTTTGGCAAAAATTAACACAGTCAGTGCTTAATGCAGGCTATAAGCTGGGCGTAAAGGCGGAAGAGCCTGAT
>CABUWB010000099.1 GCA_902495025.1 uncultured Eubacteriales bacterium | reverse complement strand
TTGAACATGTTGCAATGGTTGACGGGCGGCAGATTGCCGCCCCTACGATTCCAAATGTTGGTTTGTTAATTCTGTCCTATAAACTCTAATTTACAACGTTAGTTAGCTTCTTATAATATATGCAAGTATGTAGAGGGTTACAAACCCCGGTATGCCCAGCAGCCCCGTAAAAACTGCGGTAAAGCAGTTAATACCCACAGACAGCGACAGGGGCGATAGGATAAAGTCCGCCACAAAAATTGCGCACGCACCTATAACCGACCTTACCGCAAGCCTTAAAAATGCCCTGAACGGTTTGCCGAGCACAAGTAAAAGCGCCGCAAGCGAGAGTAGGACAAGCATTGCATAAATCATCAAATCAGACTGCAAAATCCTCACCTGCCCCCGTCTGTCTGCTTTCATAAAGCTCCCTGCACAGCCTTATATAATAGGCATGTCTTTTGTAGAGCGACTCAATCTCGTAAATTGCACTGTCAATAAGCAGCTCATCGGACGCATAGTCAAGCTTTTTTTCAGCAATGGCAAGGCTGCGCTCAATTTCACGCAGCTCCGCTGTCAGGCTGACATAATCCCTCTCCATATATAATATACCTCCTCACAATCACACCAAAAGGTCTGTAAGATAAGTATAGTATAAAAATATTATTTCTATTCATTATACACCCATTTTTGTCCGTATAATATTAAATTTATGTTACCTCTTTGTTACACTCACGTTCCCGCTTGCGCTTTGTCATAATGCCGCCAATGCGCCCGCTCTCCTTTGCGGTAAGACTTTTCCAGCCGTTTTTGGCTATTTTATCATCAAGCCCAAGCTCCTTTGCAATTTCCAGCTTTAATATATCGTCGGGCGTGGGCAGCTTTTTAGCCTTTTTCACGCTATCACCTCCACAGCCTTATTTTTTACCATAGATATTATTTTATACTATTGACAAGTTACTATTGTGGTGTTATAGTAACGGTATAGAGATAGAGGTGCGTTTTTCATCAGTAGCTTATAGGAGATATTGAGGTGTCGCTGAATATGAGCAAAAGGGGAAAATGCCGAAGGTCTGCTTTGCCTCAATGGGGCAGGTCTGGTTGCATCGGCTAACAGCCCTGTGACTGTCATCGCAGGTATGTGCGGTGGAGAGCTATCCGGGGTTAATATTTCATTTACTCGGGTTGGCTTTCGTCAATCCTTTTTTGTTTTACGGAAAGTATCATTTTTCACCAACGTATTTTCCGCAGAACAGAAACGGGACATACACAAAAGCACACAAAATATATAAAATAAGAATAGGAGTCAGAAAAATGAAGAAGTATAATGTTGGTATTATAGGTGCTACCGGTATGGTAGGTCAGAGATTTGCGCTTTTACTTGCAAACCACCCATGGTTTAACGTGGTTGTTGTTGCGGCAAGCCCACGTTCTGCAGGCAAAACACTTAAGGAGGCTATCGGCTCACGCTGGGCTATGACAGAGCCAATGCCTGCTAACCTTGAAAACCTTGTTGTTATGGATGCAGCAGCAGATGTTGACAAGATTGCATCAATGGTGGATTTTGTATTCTGCGCAGTTGATATGAAGAAGGACGAAATACGTGCCCTTGAGGAGAGATATGCAAAGGCAGAGTGTCCTGTTGTGAGCAACAACTCCGCTAACAGAGGCACAGAGGACGTACCTATGGTTGTGCCTGAGCTTAACCCTGAGCACATTGAAATTATTGAGGCACAGAGAAAGCGCCTTGGCACAAAGAGAGGCTTTATCGCAGTTAAGTCAAACTGCTCACTGCAGAGCTATGTGCCAGCACTTCACCCACTTAGAAAGTTTGGTTTAAAGAACGTGCTTGTATGCACCTATCAGGCTATTTCGGGCGCAGGCAAGACCTTTGAAACATGGCCTGAAATGGTTGACAACGTAATACCTTACATCGGCGGCGAGGAAGAAAAGTCCGAAAAAGAGCCAATGAAGATTTGGGGTAAGATTGAGGGCGACAAGATTGTAAATGCAACAAGCCCATGTATCACAGCACAGTGTTTAAGAGTGGCTTGCTCTGACGGTCATACCGCAGCAGTATTTGTAAGCTTTGACAAAAAGCCAACCAAGGAGGAAATCCTTGAATGCTGGAAGGATTTCTCCGGCGTGCCACAGGAATTAGAGCTTCCATCAGCTCCAAAGCAGTTCCTCAACTACTTTGAGGAGGACAACAGACCACAGGCTAAGCTCGACAGAAACCTTGAAAAGGGTATGGCTGTTTCAATAGGCCGTTTAAGAGAGGATACCCAGTATGACTACAAGTTTGTATGCCTTTCACACAACACATTAAGAGGTGCTGCAGGCGGTGCAGTGCTTATGGCAGAGCTTCTGGCAGCTAAGGGCTATTTTGACTGATAATAATTTATAAGTTTATGGAAAGGGGTTTTTAACATGAAAAACACGCTTTTTACAGGTGCAGGCGTTGCAATTGTAACACCATTTAACGCTGACGGCAGCGTAAACTATGATGCACTTGGAAATATGCTTGAATATCAGATTGCAAACGAAACGGACGCAATCATTATCTGCGGTACAACGGGCGAGGCGTCAACCCTTACCGATGATGAGCAGATTGACGTTATTGAATACACCGTAAATAAGGTGAATAAGAGGATACCTGTTATTGCAGGCGCAGGCAGCAACGATACCGCGCATGGCATTAACCTTTGCAAGAGATGTGAAAAGGTCGGCGCTGACGGTCTTTTAATGGTAACACCATACTATAACAAGACAACACAGAAGGGTCTTATCAAGTATTATACCGATATTGCAAAGGCTGTTGACCTGCCAATTATAATGTACTCCGTTGCAGGCAGAACAGGACTTAATATTGCACCAAAGACGGTTGAAACCCTTGCGGAAATTGACAATATCGTAGCTGTTAAGGAGGCAAGCGGCAACCTTTCACAGGTGGCTGATATTGCTGCACGCTGCGGCGATAAAATTGATATTTACAGCGGTAATGACGACCAGATTTTACCTGTGCTTTCATTAGGCGGTAAGGGCGTTATCTCCGTACTTTCAAACGTTGCGCCAAAGTATACCCACGATATGGTTATGTCCTATATGAACGGTGATACCGCAAAGGCAACAAAGATGCAGCTTGACTGTATCGACCTTGTGCATAACCTTTTCAGCGAGGTAAACCCTATCCCTGTTAAGGAAGCGCTTAATATGATGGGTATGAATGCAGGCGGCTATCGTGCTCCGCTTGTTGAAATGGAGGACGATAACAGAGCTAAGCTGGAGCAGAGCATGAGAGCATTCGGACTTATAAAGTAAAACGGAGGTATACCAATGATTAAGGTTATTATGAACGGCTGTAACGGCCATATGGGCAGGGTAATATGCGATATTGTCAAAAACGACAGCGACGCACAGATTGTGGCAGGCGTTGACGTTGTTGCAAGCAATGCGCCTTTCCCTACATTTATAGATATTAATGACTGTGATATGCCTGCCGATGTTATTATTGACTTTTCGACAGCGTCAGCCGTACCTAATGTAATTAAGTACGCAGTTAATAAAAAAATACCTGTTGTTATATGTACCACAGGTCTTTCGGACGAAACTATAAAGCTTATGGACGAGGCGGCACAGCAGATACCTGTTTTCCGCTCCGCAAATATGAGCGTTGGCATTAACCTGCTTGCAAGCATACTTAAAAAGTATGCCGATGTACTCTATGAGGCAGGCTTTGATGTTGAAATTGTGGAAAGGCACCATAATCAGAAGATTGACGCACCAAGCGGTACAGCACTTTTACTTGGTGATGCCGTAAATGAAAGCTGCGGCAATCAGCTTGAATATGTGTATGACAGAAGTCAGGTAAGGGAAAAGAGAACAAGAAACCAGCTTGGCTACAGTGCGGTAAGAGGCGGCACTATCGTAGGCGACCATGAGGTTATTTTTGCAGGTAAGGACGAGGTCGTTGAGTTTACTCACTCCGCTTACAGCAAAGAGGTATTTGCAGTGGGCGCTGTAAAGGCTGCTAAGTTTGTTGTCGGCAAGGCGGCAGGCAAATATGATATGCAGGACGTTATGAGCGAAATTCAGTAAAATAAATAGGCTTTGCGGCTGTTACATTGTGTAGCAGCCGTTTTTTATTACTGCTTTTTCCTAGCCTTGCCCGTAACATACTCTGCGGTAATTTTACACACAGTGGTAACATCATAGAGCTTATCAATATATTTCATACCGTCATCATAAAAATCATGGCTGTATTTTTTAATAAGGGAGATAAGGGCGTGCTTTTTCTCATCACCCCCAACTATCTGTGCCCGTCCGAATACATCGGCAGAGCTGTAATAAGCGGCAAACTCATCAGGTATAACCTCAACATCTGACACAACATTAAAGCATACCCTGTCATTATAAGCAATATTTTTCAGCTTATGTCCCTCGCCTGCACAGTGAAAATACACAGCTCCGTTTTCATAAACATAAAAAAGAGGTACGGCATAGGCACTGTTATCCTCACTTACGCTTGCAAGCGTACCGTAAAGTCCCTTTGTCAGTATCTTTTCCGTTTCTTCGGCAGTTATCCGTCTGTCCGTTCTTCTCATGGAATACATCTTTTTTCCTCCATTTCGTTCCAATAATAATTAAAAATTATATATTCCACAGTGCCGATTTTCAAGCAGTTTTGCAGCAAAGCAAAATTATTTACTATTTATCAGACAAATATACACCTTTTTAACATAAAAAAAGGCTCGCCCAACGGTCGGACGAGCCAGGATGTGGATATGTATGCGGAAAAATAAAGGGGGATGACAGTGTGGGGGGAGGGTACTGTCAGTAAAACCGCATACATGGGGTTTGGGGTTGGGAGCCAATCTCTGACTCCACCTTTAATTATACATACTTGTACCAAAAAATCAACCTAAATTATTACCAAAACCGCAAGTTTCACAAAAAATTCAGATTTCTTAAAAAATAGCCAATAATATTATAAACAAATTGTCTATTTTTACCATAAAAAACAAAATACATCAGATGTATTGCAATATTTATTTTAAAAGCTCACCTATAACCGCCCTTGAATTGTCCTTAAAACCCTCTATGGGTACAATTACGGCATAGGTCTTTTCATCATAGCCCTCAAAAATTTTATTGCTTTTGCACAGCGACGAGCCGTCAATATCAATGGCAAAAGCCTTTTCCTTTTCATCAAGCGGGTCGGTGCGGTACATTACAAGCCCCTTTTCGTCAAGCTGCGCAAGCTCCTCATCTGTGTAATATTCATTAAGAGGCGCAATATACTCGGCGTCAATGAGCATTTCAATATCGCTCTGCACGCCAAGCACCACCTGCAGCTCCTTTGAGAAAAGGTAGGTAACAAATTTCTGCTCCATCTCAACATTAAATATGGGGTCGCTTTCCTCAAAATAGTAATTGCTGAGCGTAACGGTATCTGGTGCAGTAAGCCCCAGCGCAGAGTTAAGCGCCGATGTAAGGCTTTCGCTCTGCTCCTGCGTAATATGCGAGCGGTACACAGCCACACCTGCATAATTAACAGGCTTTTCCTTAATCATGGTTGCGTAGA
This sequence comes from uncultured Eubacteriales bacterium, assembly GCA_902495025.1. Lineage (GTDB taxonomy): Bacteria > Bacillota > Clostridia > Lachnospirales > CAG-274 > CALWRD01. The sequence continues at coordinate 1,229 of CABUWB010000099.1, read as the reverse complement.
CAATAGAGCCGCCGGCAAAAATTACAAACAAAGTACCAAGTATCACCCATTTATAATATTCCCAGATATGCTCAAGCTTTTTTTTAAAGCTCAAATCCTTAAATGTCATTTTTATTCCTCCACAAAATGTGAGGCAGTTTTGAGTATGCCTCTTTCAACGCTGTCACGTGAGTTGCCCCATGGCTCGTCCTTATGTCTGTAATCAAACTTATCGGTAAAATGCTCAACCTCATCAGTTATACGCTTGATATTTTCCTGTTCAAGAGGTAAAATAATATCCATAAGCTTTTCATATTCCGCAGAGGAGAGCTTTTTTTCACCCTCGGATACAAGCATGGCAAAATGTTTAAGACAAAAGCCCTGCGAGGACTGCACCTTGTCCCTTATTTCGGGCATTTTTGCCCACATATAAAAGAAGGTGTCAACATAGCGCTCAAAGGTATGCGTTATGCGCTCACAGATATAGCAGCTTTCCGTCACATTATTTATATACGCACTTATCGGGTTGGCGGTTTTATCATTCTTTGCAAAAAGTGATTTTTTTGCAGGCTTTCTTTTCTCCACAAGTGCGTTAATCTCCCTGCCGATACTCTGCATGTGGGTGTGCAGCATAAGTGCAAGCCCCAGACGGTTCTGCTCCTTGTACATAAGGCTGTAATGGTGTGCGCAGAAACCCTTTTTGTTTGTATCCATACGGATATCGTCCTCCATATAGGCAGGACCAAGCATATATTCAACACTTTCCTTTTCAAGACGGCGGTACATATTGCAGAACGGACACTCTCCGCCCTCGTCAAACGCCTCATTTACTGGGATTGTGTAAATTTTTTCTTTCATGGGGATTCACTCCTTTGCGTAATCTACAATCATTATAACATAAAAAATTTTAATTGTTAAGGTGGTATTTTATGAAATATACTGATAATAACGGCAATCTCACAATATCAGGCTTGCAGGATTTTAATTTGGCTGAAATACTGGAGTGCGGACAATGCTTCCGCTTTGAAAAGGAAGATGAGCTTAAATATACGATTACGGCACTCGGCAGGACGCTTACAGCCAGCCAGAGCGGCGACAGCCTGACCCTTTATAACTGCAGCGAAAAGGAGTTTAAGGAAAAATGGCATCACTATTTTGACCTTGATACCGATTATGCGGAAATTAAGCGCAAAATATCAGAGGGCGATGAAATTATGCAGGCGGCGGTTAACTATGCAGGCGGCATACGT
>CABUWB010000098.1 GCA_902495025.1 uncultured Eubacteriales bacterium | reverse complement strand
TAGTTTGAAAAGGCGATAATCATTGTATCCCTGAGGGTATAGTCAAGCGCCTGCTTTGTTTTTGAAGGCTTGACGGTATCATCAAAGCTCTGTCTGTCGTACAGTGAGTATACAGCTCCGCCTGCAAGTGCAGCAACAAGCGTAATAAGTGCTATACTCTGCAAAATTACCGTACCGTCGCATAGCTGGCTGTAATAAATGTTATCACGCAGATACCATACATTCATCTGCCGCTTTCGCCTTATACGACCAAACCTGCCGCCAAACTTGACCATTGCCGTAATTATCCATGCAAGCGCAAGCATTGCTGCCGATGAATATGACGGTGTACCCTCAAAAAACAGCACAAGCCCCAGCGGCATCATTGTTATAATGGATACCATCATTATATTCATAAAACGGCAGATAAAAAATGCAAGCACCATGCCCGCAATTACTGCACCCAGTATTATAAATACGGGTATTGTCAGGGAGCGGTCAGCTATCGGCTCTGCAAAGCCGTCAACCGACGGAAACTTGTATTTATTCATAATCAGCTTATAGCTTAAATTTGTTATGGCTATACCGCCGCTTAAAACGGTGTCAAAATCCGTATTCAGATAGCCTGATATATAGTAAATTGCAAGTCCGTACACAAGCACCGTAAGTGAAAGCCTTGTGTTGGCAAGAGCGCATACAAAGGATATGGCGGCGCATACGGCAATAATAAGGGTGTAGTCGTATGCAATGCCAAAGCCGCTCATATAGCAGTCTATACTGCCCATAAGTGCAAAAAAGACTATAACCGCCTTTATAAGCAGCATTAAGGGCGCATTCTGCCTGTTTACACTCGGGAGCTGTTCAATGAGTATACCGCTTTGCTCTCCAAGCTCATTTTCATATTTAATTTGGGCTTTTCTGCTTAAAAGCAATAAAAATTTTCTCATAAATTAACGGTTTCAACTCCTTTTTCGGGTGAGGAAACATAAAGCACGCTGCCGCCTGTGAGCTGCCTTTTTGCTACGGAAAGAGTGTGTCCTGTATTGCCTGTTGGGTAAGAGGAATAAACCCTTTCAAGCATGGCATAAATATCCCTTTCGTTTTCTACAACATAAGAGGACAGCTGCTCCTCTCCGCTGCCTGCCCAGCATATTTTAAGGCTTTCGCCTGCCTTGACAAACTGTCTTGCAGCAGTGTATACAATATCGAGTATGCCGTTTATACATGCCTTGTCAAGCTCAAAAAGCAGTATGGCATATTCTGTGGTGTTGTCGCCCTTTTCACGTACAAAAAGCTCGTCCTTTTTGGCGCTCAGCTTCCAATAAATGGTTTTAAGGCTGTCGCCCCTTGCATACTCCCTTATATCTATAACCTCTGTGCCTGCGCTGTCCTTATGAGCCTTTTCACTGTCGTCGGACACGCTTTCGGTCTTTGTGTTTTCAATACTCTGCTTTATTCTGCGTGGCAGTACGCTTATTGTGCGCACAGCCCTTGCCTTATCCTTAATCTCAAAAAAGGACATAATATCCCTTATGCTCATTTCGTCAGCTGTTACGGTTATTCTGCCGCACAGTACGGGCTTTATTTTAAGCTCAATAACCCTTTTGCCAAAGGCAGGTACAGCGGCGCTTAAATATCTTGTCTGCACACTGTCGGCAAAGCTGTTTGCAAGCTCTATTTTAAACTGACAGCCTGTAACAGGCACAAAGCCTCTGTTTCTGAGAGTGATTTTAAGCCTGTGCTCCTCGTCCCTTTTGTAGCTGCTGCGGTTATCATCAAGAGTGATGTGAAGGCGTCCCTTTTCAAGCCTTAAAAGAAGGTATGAAACGGGGATTATAAGCACAAGTGCAGCGGTAATAAGCGCAAGCAGATAGCTGTGGAAAAAGAAGGCGCTTATGCCGATAAATACCGTTATTATAAGATAATATAAAATGTTGTTAAGCCTGTCCATGCCTTAATTACCCCTTAGGTACCTTTAATTTGCTCATAACCTCGCTTATTGCGTCCTCGGTGCTGTATTTTGACGCCCTTGCGCTCTCGCTCAGCTCAACCCTGTGCACAACGGCGCTTTTAAGCACGTCAATTATATCCTCGGGTACAACATAGTCCCTGTCATCAATAAAGGCGGACGCCTTTGCAAGCTTTAATACGGCAATGCTGCCTCGTGGGCTTATGCCCATATCAAAAAGGCTGCTCTGTCTTGTGGCATTTGCAATATCCACAATAAAGGCATAAAGTGAGTCATTTACAAAAACCTGTGCGCATTTTTGCTGCATATCCATAAGAATATCCTTTGAAAGCACCTCGTTTACACAGTCAATGTTTGATATACCCTTGCCCTTTAGCACCATAATTTCGCTTTCCTTATCGGGATAGCCCATTGAAAGTCTTGTAATAAACCTGTCCATCTGTGACTGTGGCAGCTTTTGCGTACCCGATGAGCCAAACGGATTTTGTGTTGCAATAACCGTAAACGGCTTTGGTACATGGTGTGTTACGCCGTCAACGGTAACCCTGCCCTCCTCCATTACCTCAAGCAGTGCTGCCTGTGTTTTGGGCGAGGTACGGTTAATTTCGTCTGCAAGCAGCAGGTTGCATATTGCAGCACCCGGTACAAACTCAAAGCTGTCGGTCTTTTTGTTGTACATTGAAAAGCCTGTTACGTCGCTTGGCATAACGTCGGGTGTAAACTGTACCCTCTTGTATTCAAGCCCCAGTACCCTTGAAAATGCAAGCGCAAGCGTTGTTTTGCCAACGCCCGGTACGTCCTCAAGCAGAATATGTCCTCCGCTTAAAATAGCCATCATAACGCTGTTTATAATATTGTCCTTACCCTGTATTACCTTTTTAATTTCATCTGACGCTTTTAATATATCGTTCATCTCTGTTTCCTCCGAAAAAATTACGTTCCATACAAGTATAACATATTTTTCGTGTTTGGCAAATATAATAATTTTTTAATAGGCAAATATAATAATTCCTTAATTCTGTATTTGACATTACGGCAAATATATTGTAAACTATAAATGTTGTACATAAGAGTGGGGGTATAGGCTTAGGAGTAAAAGCTATAGGATATTGTTCCCGCAGGAGGTAAATCACAGTTTATGTTTTCGGATAAAAAACCAGTAAAGAAATTAAAATATAACAAAAATAAAAAAAGCCGTGCAGATGTACTGGAGCAGAAGCTTTTTAAAATAGTGTTTGCGGCATTTGTGCTTATACTTGCATTTGTAGGCATACATCTTTTTTTAAATAGAGAGCTTATTGCTACAAATACCTCGCATTATATGACTCTTACACAGGCGGAAAAGGGTACAAAGGATATGTACGGCGCCACTAAGGACGCTGCGGGCAATGTAACCAACCTCAACAATTTAAGGGGCATTTCCTGCTATGGTGACAGCTATACCAATGCGCCTGATGACGCAACGTCATCTTACCCCGGTGTTCTGTCATATCTGGCACAGCGTACGGTTTACAATATAGCGGTGGATAACGACAGTATTTTTGAAACTGCAGCAAGACAGGGCGGCTCACCTGCCTATGTATCGCCATTTGTAATACCTGCCAATAAGTCCTCAACAGAGGTGCTTGTAAGTGATAAGGACGGCAGGGCTATCAACTTTGATTACTCCAAAAACGGCGGTCTTAACCCATGCTCGATAAACGGCGTGGAGGGTCTGCTCTCCGTTATTGATGGAAGATATGTCTTTACCCGTACCGAAAGCGGTGATGAAACGCTTGTGCTTACACCTGCCGAGGTCAAGAGTCGTGCCATGCTGCAGAGAATGGACGATGTAAGCGTTTTCTTTGTTGGCGATGACGCAATATTTAAAACGCCCGAAAAGGCTGTTGAAATATATAAAAAGATGGCTGACAGCCTTAATGAAAAGGACAGGGCGTTTATTGTGGTAGGACCGATTAAGGGTGAGGTTGCTGTGCTTGAGGCAGCAAATAAAGCCCTTGCCGAGGCTTTCGGGGATAACTTTTTTAACCTCAGGCAGTATCTGCTTACAGATGCCGCAGAGGATATAAAAATTACCCTTTCTGAGGACGACAGGGTGCTTGCACAAAACGGCATTATACCTTATGTTTATTTCAGCAACAATAAATATTTCAGTGCAGAGGGTGCGGATGCCGCTGCTTTTGCAATATATAACAAGCTTAACGAGCTTAACTATCTGACAGATGGCGAAAATGAGCAGAAATAAATAATAAATTACCGGCGTACACACGTCGGTTTTTTATTTTTGTATGGATAATCTGTTCAAATGCCCTTGCTTATTTTCGGCACAGGTGGTACAATAAAATAAGAAGAGATTTGGAGTGAATTATAAATATGAAGAAAAAATTTGACCCTGTGGCATATTACAAGGGCTTTACATTGGGCTATCTTATGGTGGCATGGCTTGTGCTGGTATTCTGGCTTAAGCTTTCGGAGATATGGCTGATACCTGCAATATTTATTTATTTTGTGTTAAGTGCCATTATATTCCGTCCATATTATTACGGCATGGTGGGTAATGCCTACTACCTTTTTATGAAGCCTGATAAGGCGGAAAAATACTATCGCAAGGCTGCTGCGCTTAATACGCAAAATGCGGTTGCACTTTACAATTATGCACTTATGCTGCTGCACTATGGCAAGGCGGCGGAGGCGCTTGCTTTGCTTGAAAGAGCCGATAAGTATAATACAAAGCTTATTTATGAAAAAAATATTCCGCTTGCAAAGGGCAGCTGCTACTGGGTGCTTGGTGAAATTGACAAGGCAATAGCCACAATGGAGGAGCTGGAGGAAAAGTACAGCTACATTAACGCAAGCACGCTTACAACGCTTGGTTATCTTTATATACTTAAAAAGGACTATGCGAAGGCTGAGGAATATACCCTGCGTGCTATTGAGGACACACCCGAGCATGCACCTGCATGGGACAATATGGGGCAGATTTATTATAACAAGGGTGATATTGCAAAAGCCAAGGAGAACTTTCTTAAGGCGCTGGAATATAAGGAAAATATGGTAGACAGTCTTTACTATATGGGGCTTATTGCACAGCAGGAGGGGGATAAAGCCTTGGCAATAGATTATATGACAAAGGCGTCAGAGTGCAATGTATCGGCGCTTAACACAGTAACACTTGCAGAAATTAAGGCACAGATAGAAAAAATGAAAAGTGAATAAATAATGAACAAAATGTAAATTTGATATTGTGTTTTTGAAAAAAGTGATATATAATGAAAGATATGTCAAATACCAAATTAACAGAGGGGAAGGCAGGTGGAAATAATGTTTGACAAAATTATTTCCATTAGGCAGAAGTTCACTGTTTCCATGGTATATATACTGCTTTTTGAGCTTATTATATTTGCCATGTTTGTATGCTTTGGGGGCACACTGGGGACAATTGTCAGTAATGTTTACGGCAATCTTAAAGAAACTACCGTTATACGTACCAATTCCCTTGCAGACAGTCTGAACTCTGTATCGGATTTAGCCGATAACAGCTATAATGAAATAAATAATGTTGTATCGCAGCAGGAGTATGCCTCTGCAGGCTATGATGAGGCTTTTATTACTCTTTTGCCACGTTTGCAGTACATGACAACAAACCAGGATATAACAGGTGCTTTTGTTGTTATGGGGGCGGATTTAACAGTTGACCGTCTGCCTGCAATTTATCTGCGTGACCATGATAAGAGTATGCGTGGGCAAAGCTATTGCCTTAACATATCAAGCGAAAATATAATTAACAGAACGGGCATACTGCGTGCGCAAAACTGGAGTACGTCCCTTAATATAAAGGAAAGCGAAAGCCTTGATTATCTCTCGGAGCCTATACGCCTTGCGGCGGAAAATCCCGGGGCTGAAAGCACTGCTCTTGGCTACTGGTCCATGCCGTATCAGATTAATTTTGACGGTCAGAGGGCTGTTGCCTATACTCTGCCGCTAAAAAATGCAAACGGTGAGTGTATCGGTGTGTTTGGCGTTGAGGTGAGCCTTAGCCATATTAAGGACTCCCTGCCTTATCTGGAGATTAACAGCAAGGGCATGGGCAGCTATGTTCTGCTTTGCAAAAATAATTCAGACAGCGACTTTACAAGGGTTGCAGTGTCTGGCAGCACCTTTGACAAGCTCAATAATTATTCTGATAAGGTCAGCTTCAGCTCGGGGGCTGTAAACAACGGTATGTATACGCTTAATACCTCAAAGAAACAGCGCACCAAGGTATATTCCACAATTAACGAGGTTAATTTGTGGGACAGCTGCGGCTATGAGCATAAAACATGGTTGCTCTGCGGCGTTGTTGACAGTGTCTATCTTAATGACCTTGAAAACGGCATACGCTTTAATGTGCTTTTTGCCTTTGCAATTACAATGTTTTTGGGTCTTCTTTTTGCATGGATTGTAAGCCGTCTGATGGCAGAGCCAATACATAAATTTATTGGTGAAATTAAAACAATACGTGCCGATAACCCTGTTATACCGTCGCAGTCCAACATAAGCGAGATTAACGAGCTTGCAAAGGTTGTTGAAAGCCTTACTGATGATTTGACGGATTTCTCCGCCAAGGTATCTACAATTATTGACCTTGCAGGTCTTAATTTCGGTGCGTTTGAGTATGATAAAAATTCCGACTTTGTATACTGTACGGATATGCTCTATACCCTGCTTAATATGGAAAAGCCAAGTGATAAGCTCTTTGTGCCAAGGCAGGTATTTGAGGAAAAAATGGGTATGTTCTGCAAGGAAATTTCACCCGATATAAACAAGGTTTATAAAATGAAGCTGCCCGGCGGCGGCATAAAGTTTGTACATATCAAAACCGCAGTAAACAACAATAAAATATTGGGTGT
>CABUWB010000097.1 GCA_902495025.1 uncultured Eubacteriales bacterium | reverse complement strand
CGTAAAGGCGTGTGATGTTCAGGGCGAGGTTGACGATGAGGTACATATCACGCTTGATATGTCAAAGCTGCAGCAGTACGGCTTATCACCCTCGCAGATAGCAACCTATCTTCAGGCACGAAATATAAATATCCCCGGCGGTAATCTGGAGCTTAACCAAAGCAAGGTGCCTGTGCGCATTACAGGTGAGTATGCCTCGGTTGAGGAAATAGGCTCTACTATTGTAGGTATGTCAACTGATACTGGCAATACGGTGCATTTAAGAGATGTTGCTGACATTGAAAGGGTTGAGGGCGATGACTCAATGCGTGCTACCGTAAATAATGAAAGAGGTGTGCTGGTAGGCGTAAAATTTACCGACGGTGAAAATATACCAAGCATCACAAAGGAGCTTAATAAAAAAATAGCTGCCTTTGAAAAAAATAAGCTCTATATGGGTATGCACCTTACAAGGCTTATTGACCAGTCCGATTATATTGACGATGCAATCAGCCTGCTTAACAGCAACCTGTTTATGGCTGTTCTGCTCGTGCTTATAGTTATAATAATTGCAATGGGTCTGCGCAGTGCCGTTGTGGTTGCCCTGCCTATACCTATTGTAATTGCGGCGGTTTTTGCCTATATGGATATAACAGATATACCCCTGCATCAGGTTTCCATTATGTCGCTTATAATATCGCTTAGTCTGCTTGTTGCAAACGGTATTGTATCAAACGATAATATGAATGTTTACCTCGACAGGGGCGAGGACAGAATGACTGCCTGCACAAAGGGCGTTAAAGAGGTTGCAATGCCAATACTTACCTCAACGCTTACCACAATAGCGTCATTTCTGCCCCTTGCCATGATGGACGGCTCGGAGGGTAAGTTTGTAAAGACTCTGCCTATACTTGTATCAGTTGCTCTTGCGGCGTCCTATGTTACCTCGCTTACGCTTGTGCCTGCAATGGGACATCTGCTTTTGCTTGATAAAAAACAGAAGGAGAAAAGGGCAAGGCGTAAAAAGGAGGAGGGACAGGGCATATTCTATAAGGCTTATGCAAGGCTGCTTTCCGCCTGCCTTAAAATGCCGTTTGCCACAATACTGGTTTTTGTTATTCTGCTTGGCTTCAGCCTTGCGGTTATACCAACGCTAAGGGTGCAGCTCTTTCCCCCTGTTGAGAGGGAGCAGTATGTAATTGACCTTACGCTGAAAGAGGGCAGTACAACGGATAAAACAGCGCAGACAGTTGAGCAGATATGCAGCATACTGGACGAGGACGAAACAGTTACAAGCTATGCCTCGGAAATAGGTACGGGCTTTATGAAATATTATGTAACCTTTATGTCAAACCAGCAGGCGTCAAACAGGGCGCAGATACTTGTAAACGGCAGCAGGGACAATATACCGCAGCTTGAGCAAAGGCTTGCAAAAACCATACCTGCCGCAATTATAAATATAAAGCAGCTTGAAATTGCCCTGCCTGTTGACCATACCATTGAGGTGAGAATTTCGGGTGATGACGCCGACAAGCTGTTGAGCCTTGCAGATGAGGTAAAGTCAAGGGTCAGAAATATTGACGGTGTTAAAAATGTGGAGGATAACTTTGGCAGCTACGGCTACAGGGTAAACGTAAATGTAAATGAAGAAAAGGCTAATATGGTAGGTATTACCAATTACGAGGCGGCGCAGCTTGTGCGTATGGCTATAAACGGCACACAGGTAACAAGCCTTAAACAAAAGGATATTGAAAAGGACGCCCTGCCCGTAATTATGCGCCTGCCAGAGGAAAAGACAAAGGACAGCACATCAGTTGGCAATATATTTGTTACCTCGTCTGTAACAGGCAAAAACGTGCCTATAAGACAGATAGCCGATATAACTACCGATAAAACGCTAAGTAAAATTATGCGCAGGGACGGCGAGAGGGCAATAACCGTAGGTATGTTTGTTGAGGACGGCTACGAAAGCGCCAAGGAGCTTGCACAGGTACAGGAGGCATTTAGCGATATTGAACTGCCACAGGACTATAAAATTGCCTACGATGGCGAAAAGGAAAACCGTACCGACGCACTTAAGTCCATGGTTTTGCCGTCGCTGCTTGCAGTTGCAATTATTTATCTTATTATAGTACTTCAGTTTGGCAGCCTTGTTAAGCCGCTTATAATTATGGGTACAATTCCGCTGTCGTTTATAGGTATTATCGGCGGACTTAAAATAATGAATTACCCAATCGGCTTTATGGCTCTGCTTGGCGCAATCAGCCTTATGGGTGTTGTGGTAAACAACGGTATTGTAATACTTGATTATATTGACATACTGGTTAACAAAACAGGTAAATTTACGCAGGCTGTAACCGAGGCAGCCGTTACAAGGCTAAGACCTGTTATGGTTGGTATGATAACAACGGTAATAAGCCTTATACCTATGGCTGCAACAGGCGGCCCTCTGTGGGCGCCTATGGCAACATCAATTATGTACGGTATGCTTATTTCTTCTGTACTTACAATGCTTGTTATACCATGCGCATACTATATAATTTACCGCAGAAAGTATAACAACAATAGTGATATTGGTACGGTGTAAGCCGTCTGATATAAAGGGAAATATCCCACAATAACTTCCATTTGCGAAAATGCCCTGCAGCTTTGCAGGGTATTTTCATTTATTGCTTTTAAATTCTGTATTAAAAAACGCCCGATTTACTTACGGGCGTTTTCGTTATAATAAATATCAATGTTGGGTCTGCGGAAATAGATAAAATCGCAGCTGCCTATGGTTACGCCTTTGCTGGAGCTGCAGTGCAGCCACATCTTCCGCCCCAGCTTGTCCTTGCCTACATAAAGCCCGACATGGTTTACGGCAGGGTCGGTAGGCAGGCATAAAAAGCCTAAATCCCCTGGCAAAAGCTCGTCCTCCGTAATTTCGTTTGAGTTTGCAAACTGCTCTCTTGTGTTGGTGCCTATGCGGTAGCCAAGTGCTGTCCAGTAAGCCCAGTCAACAAAGCCGGAGCAGTCAAGTCCGTAGGGTATAAGCACCTGTGTACCCTCTGCATCTGCATAACGCAGCTCCTGCGAGCCTTCTGCCGCAACCTGTGCTATAAAGCTGCCGCCTGATACAACAACGTCCTGTCCCCAATGCTCGTTCCAGCCCTTGTGGGAGGCCTTGCCACCCCAGAAATACGGTACTGAGTCAATAAGGCAGGAGCCTGTGTTAAGCACCATAAGCCTTGGCGAGGCTGTATCGTCGGGTATGTCCGCATACTTTTTAAGTATAAGGGCGCCGTCTGTAACAACAATATCCCTTGGTGTGTATGCCCTGCCTGCCTGCGGTATAAAGGTTTCTTCGGCAAATTGCAGGTTTTCTGCCGTATAGCTTTCCTCAAGCAGCTTTTCAATACGCTTGAATATAAGTGCGTGCCTGTACTGCGGATTTTCTATATTCTGAATATGCTTTAAAAGTGCCTTCTGTACAGGCGTAAGGCTTGTCTGCTCCGCAGCGGACTGTGCCTCCTGCGCCATGGTATCAAAGCTGGCGGTATTTAAAAACAGTATAATACCCGTACATAATATTACGCTTAAAACGGAATATATGACGGTAATCAGTCTGCCCCTGTGCAAAATAATTCCCCCTGTGCGGTGTTAATCGGTGTTAATCATCAAAATTGTATTATATACTTTTTTTTGGCAGATGTCCAGTATTTTAAGCCATTTTTTGTGCTTTGTTGTCAGAAAAGAACATCATTACCGATACGCCGCAGATTATTATATAGCCTATAAAGCTGTATATGTCTGGCAGCTGGTCGAAAAGGAAAAATCCCAGTATTGCCGAAAATACTATGTTTGTATAGTCAAATACCGAAATTTCCTTTGCAGGTGCGTGCGAGTAGGCAGCGGTTATGGCAAACTGACCGCCAGAGGCAGCAAGACCTGCCATAAGCAGTATTATAAGCTGCACAAGGCTCATAGGGTGAAAGTTAAACATAAGGTAGGGCAGCGTTACAAGACACGAAAAGCCCGAAAAGAAAAACACTATAAGAGGCCCCTTTACGCCCCTTTTGCCAAGCGCACGTACGGCAGTGTAGGCAACGCCTGCGCCCATGCCGCCTGCAAGACCTGCAAGCGCAGGTGCAAACTCGGATAAATTCATTGTAGGCTTAATTATAAAAAGGCTGCCAATAAAGGCAATAACAACGCCTGCCGCCTGTATAAGGCGTGGCTTTTCCCTCAAAAATATAAAGGAAAATATAATGGCAAAAAACGGCGAAAGCTTGTTGAGCATTGACGCATCGGCAATGTTGAGGTGGTCAACTGCATAAAAATTGCCCAGTATGCCAACCGTACCCATAAATGAGCGCAGTATAAGCAGCGGCAAATCCTCCTTTTTATAATGGATACCGTTTCCAGAGCCCATAAGTACCATGCCTGCAAATATAAAGGCTATAAAGTTGCGGAAAAAGCTCTTTTGTATGGTGGGTATGTCGCCTGCAAGGCGCACAAAGGCATTCATCAGTGCAAAGCAGAATGCCGAAAGTATGATAAAGGCTATGCCCTTTTTCTTTTCTGTCATATTAAGACCCCTTTCTTTTACTAAAAAAGTATAACAGATTTTGCTTATTTTAACAAGTATCGGCGTTAAAAGTGATTGTAATTAAGGTAAAGCTGTGTTAAAATAAAATAAAAAACGGATAAAACGGAGGTTTATTATGAGCTATAAAAAGGAATTTATTAAGTTCTTTACAGCTCATTTTTTTGTTTAAAATAAAATCTCTCTTTTATTGGCATTTTAGGGTTGTTTAAGCTGATTTGGAGTACAATGAAAAAAATAAACCTGTTATAACTTATTATAAATTGGTGTAATTTTTTGGAAAAATGGTGTATTAAAAGGTGTAGTAAATGGTGTAGTTAAATCAAAGGGAATATAGATATTGAAAATATTTGAGTATTAGCATAAGGACATTATTTGTTGTTGACTTGCAATGAATAGTGTCCTTATTTAGTATTCAAAGTAAATTAAACAGGATACTTATGAGGTAAATAAATATAAATTTAATAAGGAGGTTAAGACAATGCCGAATGATTATGGTCTAACAATAGAAAAAATTGTAAAAAGAATATTAAAAAGCTCAGTCAATGTCTATTAAAAATAAGCCGCCGATAAAACGCATTGATGTTGAATGTGGTAAGATAAACTGGGAACAAATCAATGATGAGAGTGAGGAAGAATAATGGCTAAACATATTAGTAATATGGAACAACTACAAAAGTCAATTCAACCTATTTTAGTAAAAATGGTTGATGAAATGGCTAAAGAAGTATATCAAACCCTTAACTATTTTTTATATGAGTATTACGTGGGTTGGACTCCTAAAGTATATAACAGAACTATGGATTTTTTGCGGTCTGCGGTAAAGGTAGATGCAAAGCCTTATAGAAATGGAGCCAAGGCGAGTATATATATTGATTATGAGGCTATGGACGAATATGTAAATGTAACAGGATACCAAGTGGTTACATGGGCAAATGAAGGGCTGCATGGTGGTTTGTCAGTAAATCATAAGCCTCATGTTTGGAATGATACTATGGATAATACAATTAATAATGGTAGTTTATTAAAATCAGCAATAGCCTATTTAAAAAGCAAAGGATTTTCGGTAAGAGTGTGATATAGAATTAAGAAGTTAGTCATTCTATGAACACTCTTTCTGATTGGAGGAAGAAAGTATATAAATGGAATTAAGAGACAAGGTTGTTATTCTTGATGAAAAGAATATCAGCAGATTATTAAATTTGTACGGAAAAATTAAAGATATTGATGAATTATCAAAAATTGTTAATAGACATTTAGAAATTGCTATTGATGAAATTGAAGAGGATTCCAGACGACAGAGAAATGCAATGGCAATTACAAAACTTGATAGTAAATATCTGTATAGAAAAGAAACAGATTTTGACGGAGAATATTAAGAAATATAAAGTTCCATATTGCAGTAGAGGAAGGAATAAAAGGAATGATATATATTGACAATTTATTAGAAAAAGAACTGCTCATTGCACACTATTTCTGTGATTTGAAAAAGAAAGATTTTTCAAGGGCAGAAGTATTTGATATGTGGTCTAATTGGTTCAAAAACGATTTTAGAATTAATAATCAACCAGTATTTTGTATTGTAGATGATAAATTAGTCTATCGGAAACGTATAAAAAATAAAGATGAAAAAATCCGTGAAAAGTATAATCACACATTCCAGAATATCTATAAATACATAGAAAAATTACTGAATAATGAATCACATGGTAGAGCCTATTTCAAAGACGAATTAAAGAGATTGCGTAACAAATTATATGGCAGAGTGATAGGAGTAGCAAAGCCTTTAGGATTTTACCTTGCAATGAACAATTCATTTCACAAGTTAGCAGAATTTAAGATCTTGAATTACGGAGAAAAAGGTCACATTATTACAAGCGGTGACTATGACAAAATGATTAGGTATTTACAGAATATAAAAAATGAAAGAGCAAAGGATAATGAATAATGAATTTTCTGACAGAGGATGATATAAAAGACATATTAAAACTGAATAACAGAAAAACAAAGGCACTTATGCGTACAGAGGGATTTCCTTCTATCAAGATTGGTCAAGAATATCGAGTAGAAGAAGATGATTTTTATAATTGGATTAAGTCGGTAAAAGAGGTCAAATTGGATTACACTAAGTTATAGAGATGGAGGTCTTTTAAATGTTTGGAAAAGTAACAAAGTTTTGCCACAATAAAGGATATGGTTTTATTCTTGGTGAGGATGGCAATACATATTTTGTCCATACATCTAAGTTATATGGTGAGTATTTGGATAAAGGATATTATG
>CABUWB010000096.1 GCA_902495025.1 uncultured Eubacteriales bacterium | reverse complement strand
TATATACTTATATCGGTTATGCTATATAATGGTATGCTTAGGGTAATTCTTACTTCGAAATGGCTCAATATATTTAAAAGGCTTGTGTGTATCGCCTTTATACTCATACCGCCCGTAAATATTATTGTAATGCTGTATTTAAGGCATATTGCGGCTAAGGAGTTTGACTATTTCGTCTATAAGCTCGACGATATGCCAAGGGAGATAAAGGACAGAATCTGTGCCACAAAATATCCCATACTGCTTGTGCATGGCGTGGGCTTTCGTGATGCAAGGTACTTTAACTACTGGGGCAGAATACCAAAGGAGCTTCGCAAAAGGGGCGCACAGATTTTTTACGGCAACCAGGAGGGATGGGCTGCCATTGAGTACAATGCACAGCTGCTGCATGACAGGGTAAAAGAGGTGCTGGAGCAGACGGGAGCGGAAAAAATAAATATTATAGCGCACTCAAAGGGCGGTCTTGACAGCCGCTGTATGATAAATACCTACGATATGGGCGGTGTTGTTGCAAGCCTTACCACAATGGGTACGCCGCACTACGGTGTGCATTTTGCCGACGTCCTTTTAGGCATTATACCCGAAAAAATTGTGGCTTTAATAGCAAAGCCTATAGATAAAATGTTACGTGCCTATGGTGATACCAACCCAGACTTTAAAACGGCTGTCGGTCAGCTTACCGAAAGGCACGCTGCCGAATTTAATGAAAAAACACCTAATTCGCCGCTTGTCTTTTACCAGAGCTATGCCTCGGTAATGGGCAATATGTTCAGCGATTACATACTTACCATACCCTATTTAATAAGCAAATGGGTTGGCAGTAAGAAAAACGACGGTCTTGTACCCGAGCCGTCAGCACACTGGGGCGAGTTTAAGGGCGTGCTTTCAAATAAGCGTGCGCATGGCGTGTCCCATGGCGATTTGATAGATTTAAAAAGAGAGGATTACAGGGGCTTTGACATTCTAAGCCAATATGTTAAAATAGTATCGGAGCTGAAGAATAAAGGCTTCTGACGAAAGGAATAATATGAAAAGTCTTACAATTTATACCGACGGTGCGTGCTCTGGCAATCCCGGCAGCGGCGGCTATGGTATTGTTATGCTTTACGGCGCACACCGTAAGGAAATTTCACAGGGCTATAAGCTCACTACAAATAACCGAATGGAGCTGCTTGCGGTAATTACCGCCCTTAAGGCACTGAAAGAGCCATGCAACGTAACGCTTTACAGCGACTCGAAATATGTTATTGACTCCATAACCAAGGGCTGGGTTTATTCGTGGCAGAAAAAGGGCTGGGTTAAGTCCGATAAGAAAAAGGCGCTTAATGTGGATTTGTGGGAGCAGCTTTTGCCGCTTTTAAAAACACATAATGTCGAGTTTGTGTGGGTTAAGGGACATGCCGATAATGTTGAAAATGAACGCTGCGACAGACTTGCTGTTGCTGCTGCCGCACAGAGTGATTTACCTGTTGATGAAGGGTTTGAAAAATGTCAGTGATATGAAAAATCAGGTTTTAGCCACAATTAAAAAATATAATATGCTCCAAAGGGGCGACGGAATAGTAACAGGCTTATCGGGCGGAGCGGACTCGGTAAGTCTTATTTCGGTGCTTTCAGAGCTTGCGCCGATGTACAATCTGCGTTTATATGCGGTACACCTCAACCATGGCATAAGAGGAGCAGAGGCAGAGCGTGATGAGCAGTTTGCGAGAGAGCTTTGCAGTAAACTGGGTGTTGAAATTTTCGTATTTAAAAGGGATATACCCGCCGAGGCAAGGCGGCTTGGCATGACGGTTGAGGAGGCTGGCAGAAAGCTGCGCTACGAGCTTTTTAATGAGGTGCTTGAAAGGACGCACAGCAGCAAAATAGCCGTTGCCCACAATATGAACGACAATGTAGAAACGGTGCTTATGCGCCTTTGCAGGGGTACGGGCATAAGAGGACTTGGCGGCATATCTCCTGTGAGGGACAACATTATAAGACCGCTTATTGAGGTAAAGCGTGAGCAGATAGAGGACTACTGTGCAGAAAAAGGACTTGCCTACTGCACCGACAGCACAAATCTGTCGGACGATTACACACGCAACAAAATAAGGCTGACCCTTATACCATGGCTTAGGGAAAACCTTAATCCGTCCGTATGCGAGGGCATAAACAAAACCTCCGTCTTTATGCGTGAGGAGGACAGCTATCTTGATAGTATTGCATATGAGGCTTATGAAAAATGTCTTGAGGGCGAGGGAAAAATCAACTGTGATATTTTTCTCACCTATGATATTGTTATCCGCCGCAGAGTTATAAGGCTGCTGTTTTCGCACTTTGTAAAAAGCCTTAAGGATATTTCGGCAGAGCATATCGAGGCGGTATGCAGCCTTGCGGAGGGCAAAAGCGGTGCGTCGGTTTCGCTGCCCTATTCGCTTATTGCCAAAAAGGAATATTCCACCCTTTTTATTGAAAAGGCGGCAGATGAGCCAAAGTCCTTCTGCTATGAGCTGGAGCTTAACACCCCTGTTTATGTGGAGCAGACAGGCTGTTATGTCGCAATTTACGATAAAAAAACGGAAATTAACGGAAATTTGCTCTATACTAATCGTTTTAAATGTGATATAATAAAAAACAGGCTTTCTTTGCGCAGCCGTATGGACGGTGATAAAATTTATCTAAACGGCGTAGGCAGCAAGAGGCTAAAAAAGCTGTTTAGCGACTTAAAAATAAGCCGCAGTGAGAGGGACAGCATACCCCTGCTTGCAATGGGCAGTGAAATACTGTGGGTGTGCGGTCTGCGTACAAGCGGCAGATACCGCTGTGAGGACGGCGGCTTATATTTTTACTATTGGAGGAAAACGCAGTGAAGGAAAGCATAAGCGTACTTATATCCGAGGATAGAATTATAGAAAAAACAGGGCAGATTGCGCAGCAGCTTACGGCGCATTTCAAAGCGCTTAACGACGGTAAGCCCATAGTTGTTGTGGGCGTGCTTAAAGGCTCGGTTATGTTTATGGTGGAGCTCATAAAAAGGCTTGACCTGCCTGTTGAGCTGGATTTTATGGTCTGCTCAAGCTACGGGGACTCCACAAGCTCCTCGGGGCAGCTACAGATTAAAAAGGATTTGGAAAACTCAATTCAGGGCAAGCACGTGATACTTGTTGAGGATATTGTGGACTCGGGCAGAACGCTGCAGTATCTGCTTAAATACTTAAATGACAAGTCCCCTGCAAGTCTTATACTCTGCACGCTGCTTGACAAGCCGTCAAGGCGTGAGTTTGATGTTAAGGTTGATTACACAGGCTTTGAAATACCTGATGAATTTGTTGTCGGCTATGGGCTGGACTATGCGCAGAAGTACAGAAATCTGCCTTACATAGGTGTTTTAAGGTTTGAGGAAGAATAAAATTTTTACCAGGAGGAAGATATGAACAAAAAAGGTGATGGTATTAAGACGGCACTGCTTTTTGTGGCAATTTTTGCCGTATTTCTGGCGTTTGCCGTTTTTAACAACAGCAGCACAGGCTCAAGACAGCTGCCTGCATTTACTTACAGCTCTATGATTGAGCAGGTTAATGCCAACCAGGTTGCAAGTATTGAGCTGCAGCGTGACGCCGAGGTGAGCGATGCGGGCAGCGCAGATGTAACGCTTAAAAACGGCACGACCTATCGTGTTGAAATAAGCAGCGTAGGCAAGTTTATTGAACAGATTGAGGATAAGGTTGAAAGCGGTGATGTAACCCTTGTAACCAAGGCGGCTGCAAAAACAGGCAGCTGGATTTCCGTTATTTCGGTTATCTTGTCGGTGGTTATAGGCATACTTATCCTGTTCTTTATTATGCAGCAGATGCAGGGCGGCGGCGGAAAGGTTATGAATTTTGGCAAGAGCAATGCCAGACTTAACGACTCCAAAAACAAAAAGACCTTTGCTGATGTTGCAGGACTTGATGAGGAAAAGGAGGAGGTACAGGAGATTGTACAGTTCCTCAAAAATCCTAAAAAGTTTACTGATTTGGGTGCGAGAATACCTAAGGGTATACTTATGGTAGGCCCTCCGGGTACAGGTAAAACCCTGCTTGCAAAGGCTATTGCAGGTGAGGCGGGCGTACCGTTCTTCTCAATTTCGGGTTCGGACTTTGTTGAAATGTTCGTAGGTGTCGGTGCTTCACGAGTAAGGGATTTGTTTGAGCAGGCTAAAAAGAATACGCCATGCCTTGTATTTATTGATGAGATTGACGCTGTCGGCAGGCGCAGGGGCGCAGGTCTTGGCGGCGGCCATGATGAAAGAGAGCAGACGCTTAACCAGCTCCTTGTCGAGATGGACGGCTTTGGCGTAAACGAGGGTGTTATCGTTATTGCGGCTACCAACCGCCCCGATATACTTGACCCCGCACTTTTAAGACCCGGCCGCTTTGACAGACAGGTGGTTATAGGCAGACCTGACGTTAAGGGCAGATATGAAATATTAAAGGTGCACGCAAAGGGTAAAAAGGTTGCGGAAGATGTTGACCTGCATACCATAGCACAGACAACACCAGGTTTTACTGGTGCTGACCTTGAAAACCTTATGAACGAGGCTGCTCTGCTTGCGGCAAGAAACGATAAAAAGGCGCTTACCATGGAGGATTTGCGTACTGCATTTGTAAAGGTTGCCATGGGTACGGAGAAAAAGAGCAGGGTTATCACCGAAAAGGAGAAAAAGCTCACCGCCTACCACGAGGCAGGTCATGCCCTTATTTATGAAAAGCTGAGCGAGCTGCCTCCTGTGCATATTGTTTCCATTATACCTGTGGGACGTGCAGGCGGCTATACAATGCCTGTGCCAGAGGAATATATATGTCCTACACAAAAGTCAATGGAGCAGCGTCTGGCGGCGGCATTCGGCGGCAGAGTTGCCGAGGAGCTTGTGTTTGGTGATATTACAACAGGTGCAAGCGGCGATATACAGCAGGCAAGCAAAACCGCAAGGGATATGGTTACAAAGTACGGTATGAGCAAAAAGCTCGGCCCTATCCTCTTTGGTGAGGAAACCGAGGAGGTATTCCTCGGCAGGGATATTACGCATACACGTAACTACGGCGAGGAGGTTGCAAGCCTTATCGACTCCGAGGTAAACAGACTTATTACCGAGGCTTACGATACCGCAACACAGATTATCAAGGAAAATATGGACGGTCTGCATAAGGCGGCAAAGCTCCTGCTTGAAAAGGAAAAAATTACAGGTGATGAATTCAGAGCCGTTATAAATGAAAACTCTGATGAGGAAAAAGAGAATAATGAGTAATTAAATAAGGGGTTGCCGTATTGCTGCGGCAGCCCCTTTAGACTGTAAAAATGTATGGTTTAGTTTTTTTGATAGCCTTAAATGTTATCTTTATCCTTTGTTAAATCTTCAAAAAGCCTGTCTACATCGGTATAATATTTTGTGTCGGGTGCTTTTAAAAGAGCTTCCGTTTCCTCCATAGCCTTAATTGTTTCATTATTTGGAACATCGGCTTTAATTTTGAATGGTATTTCGCCTGTTCTTAAAATCTGTTTAAAATAAATATTTACTGCTGTTGTAAAGTTCAGCCCCATATCATTTAATATGCTTTCAACCTGTGCCTTGGTATCGGCATCAAGGCGGAGATTAAGGTTAGTCATAGCCATAATAAACACCTCCTTTTGTATTTGTACTGTTATTATAATATTATATGCGCACAATGTCAATAAATATAAGCGCAATATAAATAATTTTAAATTTTGAAAAATTTTTTCAAAAAAACGAAAAAGCCTATTGACAAACTAGGAAATATAGATTATACTATCAACATAACCTATTAAACAAGTAGGAAATGGAGGAAAGAAAAATGGACAGATTGTTATTCGCATTTAAAAACGCTACGGGACGAATGTGGTGCTGATACTGATTTAAGAACTGAAAACTTACGGAATAAACGACTTACTATATATTATTTATTTTTTGGAGGAATTTAATTATGAGCTTAAAAGACAGAGAATTACATTTTGAAACATTACAGCTTCACGTTGGTCAGGAATCTCCCGACCCAGTAACCGATGCAAGAGCAGTGCCTATTTACCAGACAACCTCTTACGTATTCAGAAACAGCGCACACGCAGCAGCACGCTTTGGTCTTACCGATGCGGGCAATATCTACGGCAGACTTACAAACCCAACACAGGATATTTTTGAGCAGAGAATCGCAAAGCTTGAGGGCGGTGTTGCGGCTCTCGGTGTTGCAAGCGGTGCGGCAGCTGTTACCTACACTATACAGAACCTTGCAAAGGCAGGTGACCACATTGTTGCGGCAGCTACTCTTTACGGCGGTACATACAACCTGCTTGCACATACACTTAAGGAGTACGGCATTGAAACAACCTTTGTTGACCCTGATGATGTTGAAAACTTTGCAAAGGCTATTCAGCCAAACACAAAGGCTGTTTATATTGAGTCAATAGGCAACCCAAGTGCAAACATCATTGATATTGAGGCTGTTGCCAAAATTGCACACGATAACAAG
This sequence comes from uncultured Eubacteriales bacterium, assembly GCA_902495025.1. GTDB lineage: Bacteria > Bacillota > Clostridia > Lachnospirales > CAG-274 > CALWRD01. Next base: position 481 of record CABUWB010000096.1, on the reverse strand, counting down.
ATACCTCTTGTTGTGGACAGCACCTTTGCAACACCTTACCTTTTAAGACCTTTCGATTACGGTGCAGATATTGTTGTACACTCTGCTACAAAGTTTATTGGCGGTCATGGTACTGCAATCGGTGGTGTTATTGTTGACAGCGGTAAGTTTGACTGGGAGGCATCAGGCAAGTTCCCAAGCATTACCGAGCCTGACCCAAGCTATCACGGCATAAGCTTCTCAAAGGCTGTCGGTGCAGCTGCTTTCGTTACAAGAATCAGGGCTATCCTTTTAAGAGATACGGGCGCAACTATTGCACCTCTGCACTCTTTCCTGTTCTTACAGGGGCTTGAAACACTTTCACTGCGTGTTGAGCGTCACGTTGAAAACACACTCAAGGTTGTTGACTACCTCAGTAAGCACCCACTTGTTGAAAAGGTTAATCACCCTGCACTTGAGGATAACAAGTATCACGCACTTTATAAAAAGTATTTCAAAAAGG
>CABUWB010000095.1 GCA_902495025.1 uncultured Eubacteriales bacterium | reverse complement strand
TAGAGCCGAACTTTCTGTCTGCAAGCCTCTCCTCCTCGTATGTATCCATAAGGATATGGTGGTTTAACAAAATCTGTGCTCTGTCGCTTATGGCAAGCTTAAACTCAATGCCCGCATTATTAATTTCGGTCATTTCATTTTTAAGGGCATTTATATCAAAGGCAACGCCGTTGCCGATGACATTTATTATATTTTTATGGAAAACACCGCTTGGCAGAAGATGGAGGGCAAACCTTCCATACTCGTTTATAATAGTATGACCTGCGTTTGCGCCGCCCTGAAAACGAACGACTATATCTGCGCTGTCAGCGCACATATCGGTAATTTTGCCCTTGCCCTCGTCGCCCCAGTTTGCACCTACGATAGCCTTAACCATAGTAATAACCTCCTTGCTGCAGAGAATAAATCCCTACGCATAAATTTTATATTAAAAGGAAACAAGGTTCCTTATACATTCAGCTCGGTATGACCAATAAGCTGTTCCCTGTTAGCGTCAATAACAGGCATAACCTGACCTACGATATACTCCTGTACCTGCTGTGGCGCACGTCCCACAAAGTTCTTTGGAGCGAGGATTTTAATTAAGTCCTCATACTTCATGCCAAAGATAGGGTCGCCTGCGATACGCTCGATAAGGTCGTTTTTGCCGCCGTTTTCCTTAACATTTTTAGCAGCCTCCATGGAGTGTACACGTATAGCCTCGTGCAGCTCCTGTCTGTCGCCGCCGTTCTTAACGCCGTCCATAATAATAACCTCGGTTGCCATAAATGGCAGCTCCTCCATAAGGTGCTTTTCAATTACCTTTGGATAAACCACAAGACCCTCGGCAACATTGTTGTAAATACCTAAGATGGCATCACACGCAAGAAATGCCTCGGGAATTGAAATACGCTTGTTTGAGCTGTCGTCAAGCGTTCTCTCAAACCACTGACCTGCTGTTGTAAAGGCAGGGTTAAGTGCGTCAACCATAATATATCTTGCAAGACCCGTAATACGCTCACAGCGCATAGGGTTTCTCTTATAAGCCATTGCAGATGAACCAATCTGGTTCTTCTCAAAAGGCTCCTCCATTTCCTTAAGGTGCTGTAAAAGGCGCATATCATTTGCAAACTTTGTACAGCTCTGTGCAATACCGCTTAATACATTTGCATAGATTGAGTCCAGCTTTCTTGAATAGGTCTGACCGCTTACGGCAAATACGCCGCTGTAGCCCAGCTTTTCAGCAATCATTTCATCAAGACGGCGCACCTTGTCGCTGTCGCCCGCAAAAAGCTCCATAAAGCTGCCCTGTGTACCTGTTGTACCCTTTGAGCCTAAGAGCTTTGTGTTTGCAATAACAAAGTCAATCTGCTCCAAATCCATCATTAAGTCCTGAATCCACAGGCAGGCACGCTTGCCAACGGTTGTGGTCTGTGCAGCCTGGAAATGAGTAAAGCCAAGGGTTGGCATATCCTTATACTTCATTGCAAAGTCGGAGAGCTTGCTGATAACGGAAAGCACCTTTGCCCTTATAAGCTTCATAGCATCAAGCATTAAGATAACGTCGGTATTGTCGCCAACGTAGCAGCTTGTAGCACCGAGATGGATAATCCCCTTTGCCTTTGGACACTGCTGACCATAAGCGTAAACATGAGCCATAACGTCGTGTCTTACCTGCTTTTCTCTCTCGGCTGCAACCTCGTAGTTAATATCATCCTTATGAGCCTTAAGCTCGTCAATCTGCTCGTCGGTAATTTCAAGACCAAGCTCCTTTTCAACCTCTGCAAGTGTTATCCACAGCTTTCTCCATGTCTTGAACTTTCTGTCAGGGGAGAAAATCTCCTTCATTTCCTTGCTTGCATATCTTGAATTAAGAGGGCTTTCGTAAATATCCTTCATAATATCCTCCTTAGAGTAAATGTTCAACATCAACGGGGTATTTGCCCGTAAAGCAGGCATCACAGAAGCCTAATGTGCTTGCAGGGGCAATCTTGTGCAGGTTTTCAAGGCTTAAATATTCAAGCGAGTCCGCATTTATTATCTGCCTTGTTTCCTCAACGGTGTGCTGGTTTGCAATAAGCTGGTCCCTGTTTGGAATATCAACACCGAAGAAGCATGGCCATGTGAAAGCAGGAGAGCTTATTCTCACATGTACCTCCTTAGCACCCGCATCTCTTAACATTTTTACGATACGTCCGCTTGTTGTACCTCTTACAATACTGTCATCAACCATGATAACTCTCTTGCCGCTTACAACGCTTTTTAAAACGTTAAGCTTCATTTTAACGGCAGTTTCACGTGAGTCCTGTGTAGGCTTGATAAAGGTACGTGCAATATACTTGTTTTTGATAAAGCCCGTATCCTCGGGAATACCGCTGTACTCCGCATAGCCCTGTGCGGCTGAAAGACCGCTGTCGGGTACGCCGATAACTATATCCGCATCAACAGGCGCCTGCTGCGCAAGGAAAGCACCTGCCCTTTTACGGCATTCATGCACAACCTCGCCGTCAATAAAGCTGTCGGGGCGTGCAAAATAAATATGCTCAAATATACAAAGGCTTGATGGGCCGCCGCAAAGCTCGGTATCGCTGCGCATTTCGCCGTCCTCAATTGTAATAATCTCGCCGGGGCGTATATCCCTTACAAACTCTGCGTCGATTGAATCGAGCGCACAGGTTTCACTTGAAAATACAATAGCCTTATCTCTTTTACCTATGCAAAGAGGACGGAAGCCCCATGGGTCCCTTGCCGCAATGAGCTTGTTGGGGCTCATTACAAGCAGTGAAAATGCACCCTTGAGCTTTTTCATGGCATTCTTAACGGCGTCCTCAATAGAGCCGCAGTTAATTCTCTCCTTGGCAATAAGGTAAGCTATAACCTCGGTATCGGCAGTTGTCTGGAAAATAGCACCGCTGTACTCCAGCTCCTTTTTAAGCTCGGCAACGTTTGTAATATTGCCGTTGTGGCTTATGGCAAGCGTACCCTTGATGTATCTTAACACAAGTGGCTGCACGTTCTCCCTGGCAGAGCCACCTGCTGTTGAGTAGCGCACATGACCTATTGCCATTCTGCCTTTCAGCTTGGATAAAATTTCCTCGTTAAATACCTCGTTTGCAAGGCCTGTATCCTTGTACTGGTAAATCTCTCTGTCCCTGTTTACGGCTATGCCTGCACCCTCCTGACCTCTGTGCTGGAGAGCTACAAGACCGTAATAGGTAGTGTTGGCAGGGTTACCCTCTGGGTCCCAGATACCAAAAACACCACATTCCTCATGTAATTTAGACATAACGTCCTCCCTTTTTATCTGTAAGCAAAACTTCCATTATTTATAAAAATCTGTTAATCTTGCCCAAACCTCGTGGTAAACCTCACTGAACTCGCCAAGGTCACGTCTGAAACGGTCCTTATCGAGCTTTTTGTTTGTTTCTGCATCCCAAAGGCGGCAGGTGTCGGGGCTGATTTCATCAGCAAGCACAATTTCGCCGTCAGCGGTTTTGCCAAGCTCAATTTTAAAGTCGATAAGCTTAATGCCGATATTTAAGAAAATCTTTTTAAGGCTTTCGTTTACGGCAAAAGCAATTTTTGATATTTCCTCAATTTCCTCTCTGTTGGTAATGCCAAGAGCAATTGCCTGATAGTCATTAATAAGAGGGTCGCCCAGCTCATCATTCTTATAGCTGAACTCCAGTGTAGGCGCTGTAAAAGGAGTACCCTCCTCAACACCGTAGCGTTTGGAGAAGGAGCCTGCCGCAACATTTCTTACAATAACCTCAAGTGGGATAATGTCAACCTTTTTAACAAGTGTATCCCTGTCATTAATTTCTTCAACAAGGTGGGTTTTAATACCGTCTTTTTCAAGGAGTCTGAAAATAAAGTTAGCCATACGGTTGTTTATAACGCCCTTGCCCTCAAAGGAGCCCTTTTTCTGACCGTTAAATGCCGTAGCGTCGTCCTTATACTCAAAGATACAGAGCGTATCATCCTGTGTTGAGTAAACCTTCTTTGCCTTGCCCTCGTATAACAGTTGCTGCTTTTCCATTATTAAGACCTCACTTTTATAAATTAATCATAATTTCTTAAACATAATCATACATTTATATAATAACAAATTTTATTGTTATACGCAATAATAAAATAGTAAAAATATCGCCGATTTTTTAGTGCTTAATCCAAGCTGTTATGTTGACTTTGCGCCCCCGATATGTTAAAATATTTATACCAAAAAACAAAACTACAGTAGTGTCTGTATATTTTTTAAAGCATTTAATATACTGTTTTTAAGGCGGTGATTAAAGTGCATGATACAGGCAGCTCTGATTTATATGAAAAGGAGGGCAAAAATATGACGGTATTAGCTAAACCAATTAACAAGGTACCTGTTATATCTAAGGAAAATTCCGTTGATTTTGTACGTGAATTTAACGAAAATAAAGTCAGCAAGGATTTTTTGCGCTCTTGTGAGAAAGCAGGTAAATTATTTGGAAACAGAAAGTAAAAGCTCACGCAGATATATTGAACAATTTAATCCTGATGTTGAAGTTTTGAACAACGAACATCAGGATTTTTTGCATAAATTCAACGCAGGCAGCGGATATGAAAACTTTAACAGCTTTATTTCCGAAGAAGCACTTGAAAGTGCTACCGATGGAGATGGTGTTACCTATCTTATCTGGAATGTGTTTTACGACAGCAATCACAATGAGTTAAAAAGAGAGCTTGTTTCGTACTACACCCTGTCCGCAACGGCAATACCTTATATAGACAGAATACGACGTGACCCCGATGAGGCTGAGCGTTATGGCTCGGAGTTTGACGAGCAGATTTGCGGCATACCCGCACTGGAGATAAAAATGTTTGCTGTTGATACTAAATATCAGGACCTTTTCTTCTGCTATGAAAACGAGGTTTTGCCAATATCGGCATGGATTTTGAGAGGTATAATTGATTATGCCGAATATCTGTTGACCAACACACTCGGATTAAAGGCAATTTTTCTGCATGCTTTGCCAAATGCGGAAAAGTTTTATTATGACAACGGTTTCAGATACATAAAAATCAATATGCAGCCTCTCCACTGTGTTGATTCGGAATATTCGTCAATGTATCTTTCTTTGAGAAATGTAATTATGAATTATGACAGTTAGTACAGCGACATGCTCATAATTAGCCAAATTACTTGTTTAGCTTTCCCGCTGCTGCGTTGTCGTCGTTCGACGTAGCACATCGGCTACGCCTTCACTTCTCCGCCTTGCATCGAAAAAGCTATACTGCGCAATTTAACTAAAAATGAACGTGCCACTGTACTAGGGTGCGTCTGATTATCAGATGCACTTTTTATTTGCAATTTACTTGAAGATTGCACTTATACTATGTTATAATGAAACAAAAACTAATTATGAGGTGATATTATGAGCTTTGGCATGAGAGGACACGACCTTGGCGGCAAGCAGTGCTTTGACGATTTTTTAGCTAAGGTAAAGGCAAACAACATTGATTTGGTGCAGCTTGCCTTTAAAAAATCCATATCCGACATTGATTTTACGCTCGGCAACTACAACCCCGGGCTTGCACACTATATTTCAAAAAGACTTAACCAGAACGATATTCACGTTGCGGTGCTCGGCTGCTACATCAACCCAACAAACCCTATTGAGAGCAAAAGGCAGGCGGCAGTTGCAACCTTTATTGAGCATTTAAAGTATGCACGCATGCTGGGCGCTGATATGGTCGGCACCGAAACGGGCAGACTTGACGAAAACTTTAAAATTGTACCAGGTACCTACACCGAGGGCGCTTACCAGCTCCTTTTAAAGAGTATGCGTGAGATTGTATCCGCTGCCGAAAAGCTGGGCGTAATAGTAGGTGTTGAGGGCGTTGCAACACACACGCTTTATTCACCTGAGATGATGCTGCGTTTTCTGCGTGATATTGACTCGCCAAATGTTGAGGTTATCCTTGACCCTGTCAACCTCCTTGACAGAAACAACTACCAGAATCAGGAGGAGGTTATTGACAAGGTATTTGACTACTATGGCGACAGGGTAAGCGTAATGCACATCAAAGACTTTAAGCTTGATGAAAACGGTGATGTTGCCTTTGAGCAGGTAGGTGAGGGACTTTTCCACTACGCACCTCTCTTTAAGCATTTAAAGGCGAGAAAGCCACACATTACCATGCTTATTGAAAACTCCAACGAGAGCCGCTACCACAGTGACTGCGAGTATTTACAGAAGATTTATGACGAGGCGTAAGCTTGACAGGGCTTTTTATCTTAGGGATACCCTTACCGTTGCAAGGGAGCTTATAGGCTGCCGAATTGTGCATATTGTAAACGGAAAAAGGCTGGAGGTTATAATTACCGAAACCGAAGCCTACTGCGGCGTAACGGACAAGGCGTGCCACACCTATGGCAACCGCCGCACAAGCCGCACCGAAACCATGTATAAACCAGGCGGCTTTGCTTACGTATATCTGATATATGGTATGTATAACTGCCTTAATGCAGTCACCTGTGAAAAGGACAACCCCTGTGCGGTGCTTATAAGGGGCGGCGTGCCTGCGGGCAATATCGACGCACTTTCAGATAGGCGCTACGGCAGGGCTTATTCGCAGCTTATCACCTATCAGAAAAAACACTTTGCAGACGGCCCCGGCAAGCTGTGCCTTGCACTTGGCATTGACAGAACGCTTGACGGTACCGACCTTACGGGAGATACCCTTTTTATAGAGCAGGGCGACAGACCCGAGAGCATTAAATGCGGCAGACGTATCAATATAGACTATGCCGAAGAGGCAAGGGAATATCCATGGCGTTTTTATACAGAGGTAAATACTGAATGAAAGAAAACAACTTAAACTTAAAGGGACTTAAAAAAATAGCCATTATGGGCGGTACGTTTGACCCTATACACTACGGTCATCTTGTTGCCGCCGAGGCTGTAAGGGACGAGCTTGGCATTGAAAAGATAGTTTTTATGCCTACAGGTACGCCGCCGCACAAGCAGGGCACAGGCATAACCGACGCAC
>CABUWB010000094.1 GCA_902495025.1 uncultured Eubacteriales bacterium | reverse complement strand
CCGCCGTTACCACGCTTACCTCACATAAAGAGGGCGATTTAATAAATATAGAAACCGACGTGCTTGCAAAGTATATAAGCCACATTATAGGCTTTGAGGATAAGAAAAGCGGAATTGATATGGAATTTCTTGCACGCTGCGGATTCTGAAAGGAGATAAAAATGTTCAGGTATAATACAGTTGAGGAAGCACTTGAAGATATAAAAAACGGAAAAATGATAATTGTTTCCGATGACGAGGGCAGGGAGAACGAGGGCGACCTTGTTATGGCTGCCGAAAAGGTTACGGGCGAGGCGATGAACTTTATTGCCACCTACGCAAAGGGGCTTATATGTATGCCTGCCTCAAACGATATGCTTAAAAGGCTGGATATGCCGCAGATGGTTGAAAACAATACCGACAACCACTGCACCGCCTTTACCGTATCAATTGACCATGTTAATACAACAACAGGTATTTCGGCATTTGAGAGAGCTGAAACCATTTTAAAATTTACGGACGATAACGCAAAGCCCGAGGACTTTCGCCGTCCCGGTCATGTATTTCCGCTTGCCGCAAAGGACGGCGGAGTGCTTGAAAGGGACGGTCATACCGAGGCAACCGTTGACCTTGTAAGGCTTGCCGGCTTAAAGCCCTGCGGTATATGCTGTGAAATTATGAACGATGACGGACACATGGCACGTACACCCGATTTAATTGAGTTTGCCAAGGCGCACAATTTAAAATTTATCACCGTTGCGGCGCTGAAAGAATATATACTCAAAAACGGCTTTTATGTTGAAAATGTCGTTACCACTACTCTCCCCACCGACTTTGGCGAGTTTAATATTTCGGGCTTTGTTGACCACTGGACAGGCGAGCATCACGTGGCACTCACCATGGGAGATATTGCTGACGGTCAGCCTGTGCTGACACGCATACACTCCGAATGTCTTACAGGTGATGTGCTTTCCTCTCACCGCTGCGACTGCGGCAGCCAGTACAGGGCGGCGCTTAAAAAAATTGCCGACGAGGGCAGGGGTGTACTGCTGTATATGCGTCAGGAGGGCAGAGGAATAGGACTTATAAACAAGCTGAAAGCCTATAAGCTGCAAAACGAGGGTATGGATACCGTTGAGGCTAACCTCGCTCTCGGCTTTCCCGAGGATATGAGAAAGTACGATGTTGCCGCTTATATGCTTAAAGCCCTCGGTGTAAGCTCCGTAAGGCTTATGACAAATAACCCTAAAAAAATTGAGGGTCTGGAAGAATACGGCATTAAGGTTGACGAGCGTGTGCCTATTGAGGTTACACATAGCCACACCGCCGATTTTTATATGCACACCAAAAAAGTAAAAATGGGACATATGTTAGTTAATGATTAAATTAGAGTTTAGAAATCCAGCACCATATTGAACATCAACTTGTAGGGGCGGATATTATCCGCCCGAATGTAGAATAAGCCACAATGTATGACGGGCGGCAGATTGCCGCCCCTACGAATGTTAGATTGTTAGTATTGGTGGGCTAAACAATAATTCACACTCAACCATAAGGAGGAAACTAAAATGAAAATTCTTGAAGGAAATCTTATCGGCAGCAGCAAAAAATTTGCCATTGTAGCAAGCAGATTTAACGAGTTTATCGTGAGCAAGCTTGTAAGCGGTGCACAGGACGGTCTTGTAAGGCATGGCGTAAATGATGATGACATCACTCTTGCTTGGGTACCCGGTGCATTTGAAATACCGCTTATGGCACAGAAGCTTGCAAAGTCGGGCAAGTTTGACGCTGTTATCTGCGTAGGTGCAGTTATAAAGGGCGCAACCTCACATTATGACTATGTTTGCGCCGAGGTATCAAAGGGTATTGCAAGCGTGGGTCTTAACACAGATACACCTGTTATTTTCGGCATAGTTACAACCGACAATATCGAGCAGGCTATCGAGAGAGCAGGCACAAAGGCAGGCAATAAGGGCTATGATGCAGCTGTTACCGCTATTGAAATGGTAAATCTTGCCGAGAAAATATGATAAATATAATTAAGGTAACCAAAAATAAAAAACAGTATATTGACCTTCTGCTGCTTGCAGATGAACAGGAGAATATGATTGACCGCTACCTTGAAAAGGGCGATATGTATGTTATGCTTGATAACGGTGTACCGCTTGGTGAATGTGTTGTTACTGACAATGGCGGCGGCATTTATGAGCTAAAAAACCTTGCCGTAGCCCCCGAATATCAGAAAAGTGGATACGGCAGAGCACTTATAAGGCATATTCTGCAAAGCTATAACGGCAGAACACTTATTGTAGGTACAGGCGAAAGCCCTGCAACACTGGGCTTTTATAAAAAATGCGGCTTTACCTATTCCCACCGCATAAAGGACTTTTTCACCAATAACTACGACCACCCCATCATTGACGGCGGCGTACTTTTAAGGGATATGGTTTATCTAAAAAAAGAATTTAAGTAATATATAAGCGCTCAATAAGCCTGTTGTCGGTTTTATTGAGCGCTTATGCTTTTATTTATGCTTTCTATGTTTTGCCAGACGTATTTCTTTTCTGACATTTTTCAAAAATTATTCTGCACTTTTTTTAGACAGCAGGCAAATGCTCTCAACATGTCTGTAAACACAATTTTTATACTAAACAGCGAAATAACTAAAAAGGGGTATTGATTTACCCCCTATAAATAAATTTAGCAATTTTTTATGCTCATTATATCATAAAAGAAACCATAAAACAAGCATCATAGCCATTCAATTTCTGTTCCATCAAGAAAAACTACTACCACAATTCCAGTTTCAAATATCTTAATATGGTCAAGAACTTTTAACATAAAGTCTGTATCAAACTCAGTGATTTTTTCTTTATATTTCATAAATTGCTTTGCGCGATAACATTTCAACAAATCTCCGCTTTGAATTTGAGTTTTCCATTTTTCAATACAATATTCTCGATTGTCAACTATTGTGTTCCAAGCCATAATAAAAGCCTTTTTTAAGGTTTCCTCATCAATATGTCGGTTAGTGCAACCCTGCACGCCTTTTACTTTATAACGCTCACTGCATTGCCATACTCTGCGGATTGTGGCATTTCTGTTAGCCCATCCTTTTCGAGCAAACGCTTTATTGCAATTCCCACATATAACTTTAGAGGCAAAAGGATTAGTTTCTGTGTTGTGGGAATAACTCTTTAATGAGTGTTTATTCAAGTATTCTTTTCTTCGCACCATTTCAAGTTGTACGCACTCCCAAATCTCAGGGCTAATAATAGCCTCGTGGTCTTCCTCAATATAATAGCTTTGTATTTTGCCATTATTTTTGTTTCTTTTCTTGGTAAGAAAATCAGAGGTATAACTTTTCTGTAGTAGTGCATCTCCTTTATATTTTTCATTTTTTAGCATACTAGTAAGGGTGGAAGTCCGCCATTTAGCTTTTCCCTCCCAGTTTTTTACATTTTCTTTTTCAAAAATTCTTTTTATATAATCCACAGTTTTACCGTCAAGGTACTCTTGAAAAAGCCTTTTTACAACTTTTGCCTGTACTTTATTGATTTTTAACTTTCCATCCTCTCCCATATCGTATCCCATAAAACGCTTTGTTGCCATCTTATGCTCTCCAACTTCAAATCTCCTACGGATACCCCATTTAGAATTTTCAGAAATAGACCTAGACTCATCTTGAGCGAGGGAGGATAAAATTGTGAGCAACACCTCACCACTGCTTTCCAGTGTGTTTATTCCCTCTTTTTCAAATGTTATGCCTATGCCAAGAGCCTTAAGCTCTCTGACATAATTCAAGCAATCAAGAGTGTTTCTTGCAAACCTTGAAATTGACTTAGTAATTATCCTGTCTATTTTTCCGTTTCTGCAATCAGCTATCATTCGATTGAAATTATCACGCTTTTTGGTATTTGTTGCTGTAATGCCCTCGTCAGCATATATACCTGCAAACTCATAAAGAGGATTGCTTTCAATATAATTTTTGTAATACCTTAGCTGATTTTCATAGCTTAATAACTGCTCTTCTCGGTCTGTGGACACTCGGCAATATGCCGCCATTCTCAACTTTCTTTGGCTTTGGTTCCGGCTGCTTGCAGCCGTCATTGAAGTCTGATTTGCGGGTATAACTGTAATGTTTCTTGCCATTAACTATCATCTCCTTTACAACTGTTGGCTCAGTTATGTTCTGAGCCATAGCATCTTCATCTCTGATATGAATACCTTTGCAGGCTTTAACACCCTCTTTTATGCTTTTACTGCACCACCATTCAATACGTTTATTGTGAACTTGCTTTCGCCTTAAGGTTGACCCGCAGTATGGGCAGATAAGCATTCCCGATAGAGGGTATCTATTCTGATATTTTTTAGTACCACCCTCGCCTATTTTCCTTGTGGCTTTTCTTGCAGCCATAATCTTCTGAACCTTATCCCAAGTTTCTTTTGTTACAATAGGTGGGTGGTCATCTTCAATGTAATAGCTTTGCATTTCTCCTTTATTTCTGACTTTCTTATTAGGTTCAGAACAATAAAACTTTTGCAGTATGCAATCTCCTTTATATTTTTCATTTTTAAGAACATCACCAACCGTTCTTGATGACCATTGTCTGTTTTTGTAAGTTGATATATTTTCCTCATTCAGCTTTTTGGCTATTTTATCAGTGCTCATACCACTAATGTACATATCATAAATTCTTCTTACGATTTTTGCCTGTTCTTCGTTTATAGAAAGGTTACCGTATTCATTTTTATAATATCCCATCATACCTTGTGCATTTACAATACCCTCTTTATATCTTTTTTGAATAGCCCATTTTTGATTAGCACTCATACTCCTTAGTTCTTCCTCTGCAAAAGCTGCAATGGTGGAAAGCATTATCTCTCCATCAGCAGAAAGTGTATTTATTCTTTCCTCCTCGAAAAAAATACCGACACCTATCTCTTTCAGCTCACGACTGTATTTGAGAACGGTGACGGTATTTCGTGCAAACCTTGATATGGACTTTGTTATAATTAAATCTATTTTTCCTGCTCTTGCATCAGACAGCATACTCTGAAAACCCGGTCGATTTTCCTTTGAGCCTGTTATTGCTCTATCATAATAAACGCCTGCAAACACATATTCAGGATTAGATTTTATCAGCCTTTCGTATGTAGATGTTTGATTTTCAAGAGACAGTGCCTGCTCATCAGACTTACTTGAAACTCTTGCATAAGCACATACCTTTAATCTTTTAGGCTGTAGCTCAGGCAGACCCGGATTGATTATTCTTACTAGCATTAGGGTGTTCTCCTTTCGTTTTTTACGCTAACATATATCCCTCATAATAGTTGAAAAGTCAAGTGGATAACGGTCCTTTTTAAGCTCGATATTATTATTTCCTACTTAAAATTACTTTCCCGTTTTTATAATCTACATCAAAAGCTTTTGTTGCAGAAGCAATACTGCGAAGTGGGACAAAGTTACTTCCGTTGATGTTTACAGCTTCAATTGAAGTTTCATCACCATCAACCGTAATGCACAATTCTTTAGCTAGGTTGGTTATACTTGGTATCTTGGTATTTGCATCATAACCAACCTCAAAGCCTGCCTGTTCTAAGTCCTTTAAGCAGATATAGTTTTTGTTATCCTTTAAAATACGGTTAACCTTATAGCTTTTGCCATTTATATTTACGGTAGTCTGTTCAACCATTTCAAGTTCCTCCTCTGCTTTCGTTTCTGATTTGGTAAGTTTATCTTTAAAAGCAACCCAAGCCTCAATATCTCTTACATAAGGCTCCGGGCAGAGCTTTCCTGTAACATCATAATGACGGAGTACATTTGTGATTGGTACATTGTACTTTGCCATAAGCTCCTTAACAAGCCATACTGCGTTGTCAACGGTCTTTGGCTTAAAGGCATATTTACCGCCTGTGATGTAGGAACACAGTTCAACACCTATGCTGTTACTGTTACGGCAGTATGGGTGCTTATAGCTGTTAGCTCCACAATGCCAAGCTACATTTTTATCCTCTATGGATTGATAAATGTTGCTTTCATCGACAAAGTAATGAGCTGATGCACCTCTGTAGCTTTTGAAATAGTTTGTATTGGCAAGAGCTGTATCTCCGTTATTGCCAGTGTAATGCACGACAATATACTTAATTCTGCTCAATGTTCCGGAGTTCCAGTTTTGAGTTGTTATGTTTTTCTTAATCTCCATTTTCATTTTCCTCCTTATTAATCTGTAAAAGAACAGCCTTTAGCTTTTGTGGAATAGGCAAACCAATCAACGCAGCGTTTTCAAGTATTGATATACCCTCGTTTGAGATATAAAAAAATACGACCGCTGTGCGAGCCGCATTACCTGTTTTAATAATATTTACATCAATCATATTTGCAATAGCAACCAAAAGAAAAATAGTCACTTTCTTTGCTATTCCCTTAAAGCCAATCTCGCTTGACAGCCTTTTCTGTACACAGGCAGCCATAACTCCTGTAAAGTAATCTACAATTACAAAAACAATAAGGGCATAAAGAAAGCCGTCCAAGCCACCGAACAACCAACCAAGAAAACCTCCTATTGCAGCAAAGCATACATTAATGCCATCAATAATCTCTTTCATAAGTTTATACCTCCTATTCAGTTAATAAATCTATTGCTGTATGTCCATAAACAGCAGTGTTGTTTTTGTGGCTTTCACTTGCAAACCTTACGGAAATATTGTTATAGCCACTGCTGATATTTGCACCAATCACACCGCCAAAGCCTGTACAGTTACTAAAATCAAACATTGCCGTACCACTGTTATTAAAGCCCTTATATACTCTGCAATTCTGTATTCTTGTATACTTACAATCATTAGACCCTCTTATGCAAGCACCATAGTTTGATGTTTCAGCCGCATTAAAAATGAAAAACACATCATCATATATTGCACCCTGAGTCTGCTGTTCAATCATGGCAACAGGTGATGTCACATTTTTATCACACAGCATCATACCCTTTAGCCTTACATTCTGACCGCTTATTATAAATATTGGCTTAGCCTCTCCTG
>CABUWB010000093.1 GCA_902495025.1 uncultured Eubacteriales bacterium | reverse complement strand
CAAGGGAAATATGCATCCTTTAAGTCATGGCACGTACATCTCCTGCCTTGAAAGCAGCGACAGAGTACTCAGAAAAAATGCCTTTGATACCTATTATGATACCTATTTTAAGCAGAAAAATACACTTGCCTCGGTTTATGCGTCCTCGGTTAAGAGGGATATTGCCTTTGCAAGGGCAAGAAATTACAGCTCAAGCCTTGAAAGCATGCTTTTTGTAAACAATATCCCGACAGATGTTTACAAAAGGCTTATTGAAACTGTAAACAAACACCTTCCGCTTATGCAGAGGTATGTAAGGCTGCGCAAAAAAATGCTTGGTGTTGACGAGCTGCATTTTTACGACCTCTACACGCCCATTGTAAAAAAGGCTGATACCAAAAAGAGCTACGATGAGGCGAAAAAAGAGGTTTTAAAGGCTGTTGCCGTACTCGGTGAGGACTATGTAAACACCCTTACCGCTGCACTTGAAACCGACGGCTGGGTTGATATTTACGAAAATGAGGGCAAGCGCAGCGGCGCATACTCATGGGGAGCTTACGGCTGCCACCCCTTTGTATCGCTTAACTACAACGATACGGTGGACTCAATGTTTACACTTGCACATGAAATGGGACATGCCATGCACAGCCACTATACATGGTCAAACCAGCCCTTTGTTTACGGTGATTACACAATTTTTGTTGCCGAGGTTGCCTCAACGGTAAACGAGGCTCTGCTTATGGAGCATCTTTTAAAAACAACCAAGGACAAGGATTTTAAGGCTTACCTTTTAAATTATTTTATGGAGCAGTTCAGAGGTACACTTTTCAGGCAGACAATGTTTGCCGAATTTGAGCTTATCACGCACGAAATGGCTGAAAGAGGAGAGGCGCTCACCTTTGAGAGCCTTAATAAAATTTATCTTGACCTTAATAAAAAGTATTTCGGTGAGGATATTGTGTATGATGAAAAAATTGCGTGGGAGTGGGCAAGAATACCGCATTTCTATACCGCCTTTTATGTGTACCAGTACGCAACGGGCTACTCGGCGGCTATCGCACTTTCGCAGAATATACTTAACAATAACGGTGCAAAGCCTTATATTGATTTCCTTAAAGGCGGCTCGTCAAAGTATTCCATTGATTTGCTGAAGGGCGCAGGCGTTGATATGACCTCTCCCGAGCCTGTTGAAAAGGCACTGAAGGTGTTTGAGGGTCTGCTTGAACAAATGGAGAGTATTGCGGAATAAAATATTTAACTTGACATAAAATATAGGTGTGTTATAATATAAACACAAAAAGCACTTTTGCTTTGCAAAAGCAAGCCTTACGGCTTGGCGGATTACTTTTTTCCGCTGCATAAAGTGGAGCAACAGTAGTTACTCCCTCACCCAAAAAATATGTAAAAAGACGAAAGAGCAACCGCTTATAGCCGCTAACTATAGGCGGTTACTTTTTTATAATTAAAACCAACAGAAACAATATTGTTAAATAGCAAATGACTTCTGCCATTTTAACACCCCCTTTCAGGGGTTCGGAGTAACCGCCATCACTCCCCTTTGCTTAAAAATATTTTATCATCTGAACCTGTTTTTGTAAACAGCAATGTGGAAAATTGTACATATAAGCCATATATTTGTGGACAAATCTTTATATTATGGTTTAATTTTTGCAATTTTTTGAAAAATTTATTAATTGTGGTTGACGTTTTTAAAATTATTGTGTATAATCTATAAGTGTGCTGTTTTATTTGTTGATAACAAGTAAATCCCCCTCCACAGGGTGTGCACGATACGGAAAATATTGGTTTTATATTAATCAGACAGCCGGTGTCGGCGCACCTTAAAGCTAGGGTGTGCACTTAAAAGGTAACCGGAGGGAGGGAAATTCGTGTCTGAGGTTAGAGTAAAAGAGAATGAATCTCTTGACAGCGCACTTCGCCGCTTTAAAAGAAACTGTGCTAAAGCAGGTATTATGGGCGAGGTTCGTAAGAGAGAGCACTATGATAAGCCTAGCGTAAAGCGTAAGAAGAAGTCTGAAGCTGCCAGAAAGCGTAAGTATAACTAATTTCTATTGTAATTGTAAAGGATATGATGTTATGTCTTTAAAGGACCAGCTTTTAAATGACCTTAAGCAGGCTATGAAGGACAAGGATACCGTTAAAAAGGAAATTGTCCAGATGGTGCGTGCAGGCGTTTTACAGATTGAAAAAGACAAAAAAATTGAGGCTGACGATGCAGTCGTTACCGAGGTAATTGCTAAGGAAATTAAAAAGCTTGGCGATGTTATACCCGACTTTGAAAAAGGCGGCAGGGACGACTTAATTGAAGAAGCCAACAAAAAAATAGCCATTCTTAAGGCATATCTGCCCGAGCAGCTCTCGGCTGATGAAATTAAGGAGGTTATAAGTGCGGCTATTGCTGAAACCGGCGCTGCTTCACCTAAGGATATGGGTAAGGTTATGGGCGTTGTTACAGGCAAGACTAAGGGTCGTGCAGATAATAAGCTTGTAAGCACTCTCGTCAGAGAAATGCTCCAGAGCTTGTAATATGTATTTTTAAGAGCTGTCGCATTAATTTTGCGATGGCTCTTTTTTTGTTAAATCTCACAATCTCCAATTTCCACATCAAAAAAGAGGACACACTCCGCAGAATATGTCCTCAAAAAATCTAATTAAACAATTTCACCCTTAGAGATAACAACAGGGTTATCAGGCTCACCGATAACGGACTTACCGTCGCTGATAACAACCTCTTTATCAATAATAGCATTTTTAACAGTACAGCCCTTGCCGATATAGCTGGACTCCATGATAATGGAGTTTTCAACAGCAGAACCTGCGCCTACAAACACCTTTCTGAACAGGATTGAATGCTTTACGCTGCCGTCGATAATGGTACCGCTGGCAATAAGTGCGTCCTTAACATCAGCGCTTGCGTTATACTTAGCAGGAGGCTCGTCCTTAGGCTTTGTATCAATATAAGGCTGGGTAGTAAGCATATCCCTTACCTCAGGCTTAAGGAAGTCCATATTTGCCTTCATATAAGCGTTTACACTATTAAGAGTTGTCCAGTAACCGTCATACTGGTAGCCGTAGATATTAAGCTCCTTGCTGTTGCGAATAATAACGTCCTTAACAAGGTCATATCTGCCGTTAGGTATAGCGTCCTCAAGCAGCTTGATTAAAAGACTTCTGCTGATTACGTACATACCGAGGGAGGCAATTGAGCTCTTAGGCTCAACAGGCTTTTCCTCAAAGTGCTGCAGCTTACCATTTTCGTCAAGCTCAAGCACACCAAAATCACGTATATCCTTATCGGTATTTGCAAGGTCCTTGCAGACAATTGTAATATCCGCACCCTTTGCAATATGTGCATTAAGCACATCGTGGAAATCAAGCTTATAAATAGCGTCGCCAGAGGTAATAATTACATAAGGCTCGTTACTCCTTTTAAGGAAGCTGATATTCTGATAAATTGAGTCTGCAGTACCTCTGAACCAGAAGCTGTTGTCATTTGACAGGAAAGGTGTGAAAATAAACAGACCTCCCTGCTTACGTCCCAAATCCCACCACTTTGCAGATGAAAGGTGGTCATGCAGTGAACGTGAGTTATACTGTGTAATAACTGCAACCTTTTTAATGTTGGAGTTAGACATATTACTTAATGAAAAATCGATAGCCCTGAAGGAGCTTGCAACCGGCATAGCGGATATAGCACGCAGTGTACACAGGTTTTTAAGCCTTTCACTGTTACCGCCTGCCATAATAATACCTATTGCTCTCATAAAATCGCCTCCTTCTTGACAATAACGGTTTTACCGCTTTCAAGCTTGTTGCCTGTATAGTCAGCAGCGGTAGTTTTGCCGTAAATTACACAGTTTTTACCTATTTCAAGATTATCGGGCACGCTTGTGTTGCTGCCGATAACGGTAATGCCTGTGTTATAAATCTTTGGCTTTTCCTCATTTACGATATTTTCGCCAAGACCCATTTTAACATTTTCACCTATTTCAGTGTTTTGGTCAATAATGCAGCGGTCAATTACGCAGCCCTTGCGAATGATGCAGTTTTCCATAATAATGGAATCACGTACAACAGCACCCTCCTCAACAATAACGCTTGTACCAATAACCGAGTGGTTAACCTCGCCCAGAATACGGCAGCCCTCGGAGATAATGCTCTTATGAATAACGGCATTTTCGCCTGTGTACTGTGGCAGCTGTGACTCATTGTTGGTATAAATCTTCCAGAAATCCTCATACAGGTTAAACTTAGGCAGTGTTTCGATAAGCTCCATATTTGCTGCCCAGTAGGACTCAATTGTACCAACGTCCTTCCAGTAGTCTTTAAAACGGTAGGCATAAAGAGTTTCACCCGCATTAAGCATCATAGGTATAATATGCTTGCCAAAGTCGCTGTCTGCGTGAATTTTACTGTCCTCAATAAGTGCTGCACGCAGCTTTTTCCAGCTGAATATGTATATACCCATGCTCGCAAGGTTGCTCTTTGGATGCTCGGGCTTTTCCTCAAACTCGTAAATCTTGTCATTTTCATCGGCATTCATAATACCGAAGCGGCTTGCCTCCTCCATTGTAACCTCAAGAACGGCGATTGTAACGTCACAGTTGTTCTTTTTATGGAAGTCAAGCATATTTGAATAGTCCATTTTATAAATATGGTCACCCGAAAGAATAAGGACATATTCGGGGTCATAAGCATCAATATAAGGTATATTCTGATAAATGGCATTTGCAGTACCCGAGTACCACTCGCCCTGCTCGCCGCCCTTAACGTGGGGTGCAAGTATGGCAGCACCGCCGTTGTTACGGTCGAGGTCCCATGGAATACCTATACCTATGTGCTGATTAAGTGTTAATGGCTGGTACTGTGTAAGCACACCTACGGTATCAACACCCGAGTTTACACAGTTACTCATTGGGAAGTCGATAATCCTGTATTTACCGCCAAATGCAACAGCAGGTTTTGCCTTGTCGCTTGTAAGTATGCCAAGGCGGCTGCCCTGACCGCCCGCAAGCAGCATAGCTAACATTTCTTTTTTACGCATTTTAATCCCTCCATTCAATGCTTTAATTACTTAGTAATATAATACCACATTTCATTGTAACATTACAACAAAAATTATAAAAAATTATTTAAAAATTTATGAGATAAATATAATAATTTTTTAGAAAAGCCGAATATTATGTAAGATTTTACCATTAAATGAGGCAAAATTAATATATATGGTTAATTAAACTTGAATTTTACTATATTTAGGGTATAATTAAAATATGGGAAAAAACATAAATATAACAATGTGAGGTTATTAATATGGCTAAAAATTTATCGGATTATAAAAAAATTCACTTTATAGGCATAGGCGGTATAAGTATGTCATCCCTTGCAGAGATACTTTTAAACAGGGGATACAGCGTTGAAGGCTCTGACGCAAACCGCTCCGCAATTACGGACAGCCTTGCCGCAATAGGCATTAAGGTTGATATAGGACAGAGGGCAGAAAATATTTCACCCGACACAGACCTTGTTGTTTACACCGCAGCAGTGCCCGAGGACAACCCAGAGCTTGCAGGTGCAAGGAGTATGGGCATTGATACAATTGACAGGGCGGAGCTTGTTGGTATGATGATGCTCTGCTATAAGCACCCTGTTTCTGTTGCTGGTACGCATGGCAAAACCACTACCTCGTCCATGGTATCGGAAGTTTTTCTTGCAGCAGGCAGCGACCCTACAATATCAATAGGCGGTATGCTGCCCTCAATAGGCGGCAACTACCACGTAGGCGGCAGGGACTACTTTGTGCTTGAAACCTGCGAATACAGGGACAGCTTTTTAAAGTTTAACCCCCACAGCGCAATAATACTTAATATTGACAGGGACCACACCGACTATTTTAAAACAATGGAGCAGATGTATAACTCCTTTAACACCTTTGTAAAGAGAATACCCGCAGACGGATTTCTTGTAATCAACAATGAAATTAAGGATAAGGAAAAGGTAATTGACGGCTTTAACGGCGAGGTTATCACCTACGGAAAGGACAACAATGCCGACTGGTATGCCGAAAATATCAGCTATAACGAGCTTGGTCATGGCATCTATACGGCAGTTTATAAGGGAGAGAAAATTGCAGAAGTTTCCCTCTCAATCCCAGGCGAGCATAATGTGTATAACTCCCTTGCGGCGCTTGCGCTAACGGTTAAATACGGGCTTGATATTGACGTTATATTAAAGGGAATTAAAAGCTACAGCGGCACTGACAGGCGTTTTCAGTACAAGGGCAGCTTTAACGGCGTTAAGGTTATTGACGACTATGCACACCATCCAACAGAGATTAAAGCTACAATAGGCAGTGCAAGAAAGAACAGCATTAATAAGCTGTGGATTTGTTTCCAGCCCCATACCTATACACGTACCCATGACCTGCTTGATGAGTTTGCAGATGCTCTTTCGGGTGCTGACAGGGTTGTGCTTGTGGATATTTATGCGTCAAGGGAAAAGGATACGGGGCTTGTGTCCTCTGCCGATTTGCAGAAGAAAATTGAGGCGCTCGGCACTACCGCATACTATATAGGGGATATGTCCGATGCGAAAAAGTTTTTACAGGAAAACTGCTCTCCACAGGATATGTTGATAACTATGGGTGCCGGAGATGTGTTTAAACTGGGCGAAAGCCTTGTAAAATAAAAGTTATCCACATAATCCACAATTAGAACGTACTTTTTGTGGATAACCTGACTGTGGATATGTGTATAATCGTCAAAAAGGTTTAAAAACAGGCATTTTTTCGTAAAATTAATGTTAATATAATCGAAAATAGGTTTAGTTATCCACATTTTTGGTGTGGATTGTGAAAAAATAAATGTATATTTCCATATTTAGTGGATAAGGTATATATGAACTAATAAAACAGGCTGTTATAAATATAAATTAGAGTTTATAGGTGTAAATTAACACCTCAAAATTTAAATCGTAGGGGCGGCAACCTGCCGCCCGTTAGTAATTATAATATGCTAAAATTCGGGCGGATATGGAATCCGCCCCTACGTAACCCACAATAGCATTTTTGCATTGCATACAAATTAGATGTTGGTTTGTTTGAATACCTTGCGTATAAGATAAATTTGAAAAAATCAATTAACGTTGTAATTAACTTGTAGGGGTGGATTCCATATCCGCCCGAATGTTGAACAAACCACAATGATTGACGGGCGGCAGGTTGCCGCCCCTACGGTAAATCCATAAGGTATTAATTGAATGTTAGGTTGTTAATATTAATGCGT
>CABUWB010000092.1 GCA_902495025.1 uncultured Eubacteriales bacterium | reverse complement strand
TATCTCACCCTTATTCTGGAACTGGGGCGTATCAAGCAGCCTTAAATCATTCTTGCCTATCTCAATTGCGGCATCGTATGCGTCCTTATCACCCGTAAAATGATAGTAGTCCAGAAGTCCCTCAACCCACTGGTGCGAGCACTCAATCTTGCCGTTTTTGCAGTGTCCGTTGGTATGCTCACATTGTCCGTTAAGGTGCAGTGGATTTTTGCTGTAATGGCATATATCCACATCAAGCCAATGTCTGCCGCTCACAAGCAGATAATCAAGAAAACGCCTTACACCCGTCCTTGCATACAAAAGCGCACAGGCGTGGGAATAGTCGTACTCATTATTTGTCCATACCAGCTCACCGCCGCCCCTGCCCTGCGAGGTATAGCCCATATCGGGCGAATCGCCCCAGTTGAGCATACCGTAACAGCGCACATGCTCGTCTGCCTTTGCCTGTAAAAACATCTCCATACTGACGGATTTATTCTCTGTGAAAATATCCTCGTAAATTCCGCTTGCCTCAAAAACAGACGGGTCGATTGCAGGCTTATTTGGCATCTGATAGCGTGTAGAGGTATCATTAAGCACCGAAAGCTCCTCAAACGGCTTATGAAAATCAAACAGCACCCTCTGCTCCCTTGCCATACCGCTCTGCATTACAACCCTGCCTACACCCTCTGGCACAAGGCAGACGGTCAGACCGTTTTTGTCTGCCCTCACCGCCTTTGGAAAATTCTGCTGTGCCTGATAAACCGTTGCGCAAAGTCCGCTTTCCTCATCGGTACAGTCGGCAAAAAACGTACCATAAAATACCTCTGCATTATGCTCATTTGCCTCATACACAAGCAGCTCATCATCAATTACACAGCTCACCTCAGAGCCGTCCTCACTTATCTTGTAGCGTGTTTTGTAGTTTGATATGCCTGTCGCACACCGCCTGTTAAGCTCATACAGCTTATGATGCTTAAGCTCCAGTGATTTTATTTCAAGCGGATTGTCGGTAGTATTTATAATACGGCAGGCAAGCTCAATCCAAGGCTTGTCCTTATAGCAGTAAAGCTTGATTTCGCCCTTATATGTCTTATCGCCCTTGCAGCTGTGATAGCCTGTGCCCTTTAATACGGCACAAACCTCGCCTGTTTCCAAAAGCTGCCACTCATCTGCCTTAAAGGAGTATTCTCTGCCCTCGCCGTCCACCAGCATTGGTACGGAAATATGGTCTGCACCAAAGGTGAGCGTATCATAGCGTATTTCCTCAAAAAGCGTGTTAATTTCCTCTGACACCCTGAAAGCTATTGCACCCGTATTTGCCCTGTGTGCATCGGCGGTTATCTTTTCAAAGCCCTCAAAGTCCGACTTTAATTCAAGCGTGTAATCTACCGCCGCCCTTGCGGGTATATTAGCCATAAAACGCACAAAAAGCCACCTTATGCTGCCGTCGGTATACTTAGCAGTTGCCCTTGCCTGTGTTGGTACTGGTCTGCCGTTTTCATCAAACACACGCACGCTGCCTGCGTCCGTAAGCTCCCCTGCCTGCAGCGGCAGCGCCGCTGTGCATGGCTCCCACCTGCCCTCGGTTGAATATATTTTTTCAAAGTGCAGCTTAACCTTATTCATTTTAATACCTCCCATTTATCCCTGTTGTTGATTATATTTTTTAGCACAAATATACCTATGGTAACTGACATAACAGCCGTCAAAATATTGCTTACCATCATTACGATACCTACGCTTTCACTGCCAAGGGCGGTAAAATTCTGCAGCGCCCACAGTACAGGTATCCTGAAAATAAAAACCCTCGAAAAATTAATAACCATTGAAAGCTTGGTATAACCAAAACCGAAAAGCAGACTCATTACTGCCGCATTTATACCAAGCGGAACACAACCGCCAAAAGCATCATACATAAACACTGTCTTTATAGTCTGCTGAAACTGTACATCAAGTCCCTGCACACTGTATGCAAACATATAGCTTATTGGGTCAATAAATACCATAAGCAGTATCCAGCCGACAAAGCCCCATATACAGTTTATTATCAGTATTTTTTTAAAGGCATCAAGACTGCGGTCTATTTTACCTGCACCTGTATTCTGACTTATGACGGCAGCTCCACCGTCCTGAAAGCCATTATGTATTGTAGTTACCGAGCCGCATATATTGTTTGATATGCCAAGTGCACCTACCGTAAGCTGACCATAATTTTTACTCATGGCATTTATAACAGTTTTGCCCATTGCAAAGGCGACCTTTTCAACAATTACTGGAAATGACAGGTTAAGCATTGGCATAACAATATCACGCTTAAATGTAACGGCACACAGATTAAAGCCGAATACATTTTCCCTGCCCGAGAGATTTTTTACCGCAAAGCATAAAAGTACACTCTGTGAAATAACTGTTGCAACGGCAATCATTGTAACCCCCGCATTAAGCCCATAAATAAATACCGCAGTAATAGCCAGCTTTAACGAGATAACACCCATATTAAGATACATTATCCTTTTAGAGTTGCCCCTAGCCCTTTCTATTGCAATGTAAACATTATTAAAAAAACCTATAATGGTTGCTGCAAGCGTAATTACAAAATAGCGGCTGCCTATTGCAATAAAGTCCTGCGGTGTACCTGTAATGCGAAGAAACGCAGGTACAAACGGCATAAGCATCATAACAGCTAAACCTATAAAAAAACATATTGCACACAATGAGCTTAAACGTCTTTTAACTGTATCGTAATCGCCTGCACCATAAGCCTCACTTATTTTTAGCGTACTGCCTGCCGCAAGTCCCATTCCTACAGCCGAAATAATACTTTGTATCTGTGAAAGGTATGCAACAGCCGATACAGCCTTTGCACTGATATGCGATGCCATCATTGTATCAAGTATGTTAAATATATGATTAACAGCCTGAAAAACAACAAGCGGCATACAAACGTAAAATATGACGTGCCACATATTTCCGTTTAAAGCAAATTCACGAAATTTTCTGTCCTTCTCCGACAGTTCAACACCAATACTTTTAATATTTTTCAAGGCAAAGCTCTCCTTTCTGCCAACAATTATAAAGCAAGAAAACAGTATGCACCTTTATTTTTTTAGCTTTTTTATATAAAAGTACAGTTTTTTTACACAAGCAAAAATTTTATCCCCTCATCAAGGGCTGATATGGTTGCTCTGTCCTGCAAGGCAGGCTTAATATCACTGCCCGTATAGCATATTGTTTTATAATCTGTACAGTTAAACTCCCTCATAAGTATACGTGTACACTGCTCCACCCCTGCAAGGCTTTTTGTACTGCCGCCTCCGTTAAGCAGAACAAGTCCCTTTTTAGGTGCAATTTCACACTCCATACGGCGTATATACCGCTGTGCGCAAAGCATCTGCAGCCTTGACATAAAACCAAGAAAGCTGCCTGTATACTGTGAAAAATAAAGCGGCGAGGCAAAAATAACCCTGTCGCACTGCCTTATATAGTCGTAAAGCTCCGTCATACCGTCATCAATGGCACAGCCGTATGCACTGTGGCAATGGCGGCAGTCGGTACATGGCTTAATATCGGCATAATAGGTGTTTACCTGCCTGTATTCACCGATAAGATGAGGCGTTATATAATTTATCATACTGACCGTTTCACCATTTGGGCGAGGCGAGCCGTTTATAATAAGAGTTTTCATAAAAACACATCCTTATAACGTAATTATACTATATATAAAAGAAGTCGGCAAGTAACCTTTTTTTGAGGACAGAATAAAATGCAGTATAATAAGCATTTGGAGGTAAATTATGAATTATTATAAATCGGTTAAGGCTTTTGAAAATAAAATACCCGATAATATTCCGCTTTATGACAGCAACAGGGGCGTAAGCGACAATAAAAAAAGCGCCGCAGCAGACGGCAACAACATGCTATTAAGGGATATGGAGCTGAGCGAGGCACTTTACACACAGCTTAACGCAATGCTTATGCCCTTTGTAAAGCAGGTTGTAGACCAGTACGATTACAGCTCCAGCCCCATTTATGACGAAAACGGCATCAGCAGGGAAACGCTTGCCCTGCTTGCTGCCAAGGTGCTTGACGCTGCCGCAGAACAGCTTGATGAGGTTGATGAAATACGGCTTGAGGTTAATGCAAGAGCGGTTGTTGTGGGCTGGAACAGAAACCGACTTTTAAACTCCGTTATT
This sequence comes from uncultured Eubacteriales bacterium, assembly GCA_902495025.1. Classification (GTDB taxonomy): domain Bacteria; phylum Bacillota; class Clostridia; order Lachnospirales; family CAG-274; genus CALWRD01. Next base: position 3,137 of record CABUWB010000092.1, on the reverse strand, counting down.
GAAGCGCTTATTTTAAACCATATTTTCATGTTCCGCAGACCAAGGCGCAGAATGATTTACAACTCCTACTCATTTAAAAACGGCGAATATAACGGTTTAAGCTGCTGACATATTAAGACCGGAGCCTTGTCTGCTTTGCCGTAAAATTTTTATGGTACAGCAGACAACGCTCTTTATTTATAATAGTTTTCATCAAATTTGTTTAAAGTATTATAATCATATTTATTATTCCATAAATTCAAAATTTTCTATATATGCTTTGGCGGTGCTTTCAACCTCTCTTTTATCCTCAGCAGTGTCGTACATATTTATAAGCGTGAAAATGTGCGAGTAAAACGCAAGCGCATTTTTTCCTGCATTTTTACAGCCAAGCTTACGAAATAAATCCTCAACATAGGTTAAAGGCCCCAAAAGCAAATATTGGTTGTAAAGCGCCGACATTTCCGCACTTTTGTACTGCTCTATTGTCAACATTCTGCGAAATGCCGAGGCAAAGGCGTCCCCTGTCCAACAGCGGAACATATCAAGGCTGAATTTTTTAATATCCTCAAGCTCTGTTTTATAGCTCTGCGGAGCATTTTCAACGCTGTCAGACAGCATATTGTTATTCTCTGCAAGCTCACCGTCATTTTCTTCCATACGGTGTAAAATGCTGTCAAAAATATCCCTCTTGTTTTTGTAATGCTTGTAAAGCGCCGCCTGCGTTATGCCAAGCTCACCTGCAATATCACGCACCGAAACCGAGTCATACCCTCTCTTGGCAAACATACGCAGAGCAATATTTAAAATTTTCTCCTTTGTGTTTATCCTCTCCGTACCTTTCAGCACAGCGGTTACATAGTTTATATGCTCGGCTGCGGTCATATCGGAGATATTAAAGTAATTAAAATTAATATCCTCAGGAGTAAGCTCCTCATAGATAAGAAAGCTGTTATCCTCCAGTATTTTGGCAAGCTGCATACTGTCGCAGGCAAATCTCATAGGCTCACCGCCTGCTGCCGCCATGGCAATCATATTTTTAATACGCTTTACACCCGAGCTGAAAAATCCGCTGTCGGCATAATCAAACACAAGCGTACTGCCCTCTGCTGCAAATGATGAAATATCGGCAAGCAGCTTTCTTATTTCAGCCTCGGTAAGATAAAAGCTGACGCCTAGCCAACTGAAAAAGGTCTTTTTGGTTACATCAAAGCCTGCCGCAAGCAGCCTGTCCTTTATACTGTCCGCCGTAAAATCGACAGGCACAAAACTAAGCTGCGGCGGTATTTCCAGCCCTGCACGCAAAATCCGTTTTTTCTTTTCAGCCTGTGTATCAGGGTGGTCCAGCTCAAAAATTTTTATATTATTATGGTGTATGTCCCACGCTGACATATCATAGCCTGCACCCAGAATTACATACTGCTGCGTACCTGTCAGCAGCGCAGTTTTAAGACTATCCGCACAAAACCTCGCCCTTGCCACAGGGGTTGGTGCAAGATGTGTATTTATTATTCGGCGCAGCAGCTCATCCTGTCCAATTCCGCTTTCTTTAAGTCCGTTTTCAAAAAAATCCGCACCGCTGCAAATATATGCCTTCATCTGTGCATATTCCTCATCGGTAAAAAGGCAGCGTGCCATATTGTCGATGTATACCAGTATTAGCGTACTCTCCGTATGGTAGGCACGCACAAATGCCGACATCAGTGCGGTAATGCTTGCTTTATTTTCCATATGCCCTCCTTATTAAGTTAACAACTGTTCACTCCATTATAGTTAACAATCGTTCACCTGTCAAGCACAAATAAAAAATCCATATATTTTTATAAAATCTCTTGAAATGTTGACGATTTTAATTTACTATATCATTAGGGAAAATTATATTTTGAAAAGGAAGTAATATTATGAGCAACACACAGGTACACGGTGGCGACCTTGACATAATTTCACGCCGTTACGGTATTGCCAAGGAGGAGATTGTAAACTTCAGCGGCAATGTAAATCCTCTGGGTCTGCCCGAGGAGGTAAAGGCGGCTGTAAGGGACAATCTGTCCGTTATATGCGACTATCCCGATGTAAGCTATGTAAAGCTCAGGCAGGCAATAGCCTCATATACAGGTGCGGATATTAATTCTATAATAGTGGGCAACGGCTCAACGGAGCTTATTTCTACCTATATTAAGACCCTGTGCCCCAAGGAGAGCATAATTATATCCCCTGCTTATTCGGAATATCAGCGTGAAATTGAGCTTACAGGCGGACACATCACCCTGTTTCCGTTAAAGGAGGAAGATGACTTTGTACTCAATATTGATGCCTTAAAGCAGCTTATCACCGATAAAACAGACCTTGTGGTGCTGTGCAACCCAAACAATCCAACAGGCAGCTATGTTACCGCAGACAGGCTTAAAATACTGCTTGACTGCTTAAAAGAGCATAACGCTTATCTTATGATTGACGAAACCTATATTGAGTTTGCTGATGATGTTAAGGCTGTTTCTGCCATGCCGCTCACATACGAGTACACAAACCTGTTTATAATAAGGGGTACGTCCAAATTTTTCTCCTGCCCTGGTTTAAGGCTTGGCTACAGTGCCTGCTCCGATGCGGCACTTAGGGAAAAGGCGGCAGCGTATAAGGACCCATGGTCGGTAAACAGCTATGCCGAGCTTGCAGGCTGTGTAATGTTTACCTCGCAGGAGTTTATAACAAAAACACGCAGCCTTATTATATCCGAGCGCAGCAGAATACGCAGCGAACTTTTAAAATGGAAAAATATTAAGCTGTACGATACGCAGTCAAACTTTTTCCTTTTTAAGCTGACAAGAGAGGATATTACATCAGCCGATATTTTTGAAAGACTTATTAACAAAAAACTGCTTGTGAGGGACTGCTCGTCCTTCCCATACCTTGACGGACACTATATACGCTTTTGTATACAGCTGCCAGAGCAGAATGATATGCTCCTAAAGGAGCTTAAAGAGATAATTGAAAATTAAAGGGGGTTTTAACAAATGACCAATCAGAACGAAAAAGAAAATTATGACAGTATGCCATTTACAATGAAGGAGGCTATTGCCGAGGCACAGCGCTGCCTGCACTGTAAAAAGCCTATGTGCCGCACAGGCTGCCCTATTGAGAACGAAATACCCGATTTTATC
>CABUWB010000091.1 GCA_902495025.1 uncultured Eubacteriales bacterium | reverse complement strand
TATGCAGGATATTTAAACAAACTAACATCTAATTTATATGCAATACAATAATCTATTATTGGTTACGTAGGGGCTGGTAGTATTGCCTTGCAATACTGCTCGCCTATGTAACCCGAGGCGGATTCCATATCCGCCCTAATTTTAACATATTATAATTACTAACGGGCGGCAGATTGCCGCCCCTACAATTGAAATGTTAAGGTGTTATTACACCGATAAACATTAATTTTTATAAACTTATCCCTTTTTACTGATTATATAAATTGTTTTAAGCTGAATGAATGCCCATATCCTCCAGAACGTCCAGCCAGTTATACAGTTTAAGACCGTTTTCGCCAAGAAAAAGAATAACATTATGAGCTGTTTCGGGGGAGATTTTAGCGGTAAATTCTTCGGTGGTATCGGTATTATCCTTGTGCTCTGTAAGGGATAAGACTATACCGTCAGGTGAATTTCTGGCTGTGTAGGTGATGGTGAGCGCCTGTTGAAAGCCATGGATGTAAGAGTAGTTTTTTTCATAGTGAGCGAGTAGAGAATGTGACATTTTTTGCCTCCTGTGGTAATTTATAACTTATTTTGTGTTGACAAATCCACTTTTTATGTGTTAAAATCTGTGCTATAAAGGGGAATATTGCTGCTTAATCAGTATAATTATTTTAACTCATTTTTAGGGGTTTGTCAGGCGTTAAAAGTATACTAATTTTATGGGATTAGGCTATTCTTTTGATTTGCCTGTTATTAAAGAATGGGGGTAATAAAAATTTTACCTTAATTTGTCGAAATTAGAGGAAAAATTTTTTTAGGACGAAATTTGTAAAAGTTGATGTCAGTATTTGATTAAAGCGGAGGTTAAAAATTAATGAATGATGAAACGAGAGTTGAAACTGCCCTAAGATTTTCCAAAATATGGTGGAAGTCCAGAGCAGATGCGGGCAGGTCGCAGGAATTTATGGCATTGGGTCTGGGAGTTTCTAAAAAGACCATTCAGAATTGGGAAAAGGGCGTAAGCTCCCCCAGTTTTTTTCAAACCTTTGAATGGTTCAGGCTTTTGGGCTTGAATCCTATACACTATTTTTATGCCTTTCTCTACCCTAATTGTATGGAAAATATTTCCCTTAATGCTGAAGATGAAGAGATTGAAAGTGCGCTTTTGCAGCTTGTAAAGGATTTAACCGTTATGGAAAAAAGACAGCTGTTTTACCTTATGATGGGTGAGCATGGCAGCTCGTGGTATTCTGTTTTGCAGATGATGACGGCACATTGCCATACTACAATTCAGTCAAGGGCGGTGGCAGCACGTATTGTCTGTGATAATTACGAAATGGAAAAGGAACGCAATATGCTTGTCTGTCCGGATAATATCCAGCCCGATATTGAAACGCTTGAAGGGGCTGTGGAACTTGGCAAAAATGCTGCAAAGAAAAATAAAAAGGGATATATTTAATAACGAAAACCCCACAGCGGCAACTGCGGGGTTTTCTTGTTGTCGTAGTCGGATAGGACTACATATTCTCTCATTTACATTGAAATTATAACACACCCATCAATAAAAATCAACAGGCAAATTCAAATAATTATTGGTATAGAGGTTATACTATTTACGACAACCAAGCCCATATTTATTAACCTAATCGGGTTAATTACGGAAAACCCCGCGGTTGCAGCTGCGGGGTTTTCTTGTTGTCATAGCCGAAATACGACTAATTTATCACCATTTGTAGCTTGATTATAACACACCCATCAATAAAAATCAACAGGCAAATTAAACAATCAATGGTTAGCGCTTATCGCCTTAGTAGGACACTTTTCGGTACAAACACCGCACTGTGTACACTTATCATAGTCAACCTTAGCGAGGAAGTTCTCAATCTTAACAGCCTCGTTAGGGCAGTTCTTTTCACACAGCTTACAGCCCATACAGCCGTTTGCACAGTTATCCTTTGTAGGCTTAGGCATATCGTGTGAGGAGCAGGCAACCCTTACCTTGCTGTCGTAAGGCACAAGCTCAATAAGTCCCTTAGGACAAGCCTTGATACAGGCACCGCAGGCAACACACTTATCCTTGTCAACAACGGCAACACCGTTTACAACGTGGATAGCGTCAAAGGCACAAGCCTTAACACAGTTGCCGTCACCAAGACAGCCAAAGGAGCAAGCCTTTGCACCGCCTGCAAGAGCGTTTTCAAGTCCACAGTCGGGAGCGCCGAAATAGGTGTACTTATCCTTGGCAGCCTCGCAGTCGCCGTTACACTTAACAAAAGCGGTTTTCTTAGCGCCTGCCTCGGCAGAAACGCCCATAACCTCGCCGACCTTAGCTGCAACAGCAGCACCGCCTACGGGGCAGGCGTTTACGGCAGCAGTACCCTCAACAATGGCAGCGGCAAGAGCGTCACAGCCTGCAAAGCCGCAGCCGCCGCAGTTAGCGCCCGGCAGACATTCACGCACAAGACCGACTCTCTCGTCCTGCTCCACCTTAAATTTGATACCTGCAAAGCCCAGTATAAGACCGAAGATAACCGCCATAACACCAAGCACAATAACAGGTAAAATTATACTCATAATATCCATTTCTTACCCTCCTTATTATAACATACCCGAAAAACCGAGGAATGCTATTGACATAAGGCCTGCGCTAATCATAGCTATAGGGAAGCCTGTAAGAGCCTTGGGTACGGGTGCATCAGCAAGTCTTTCTCTGATACCCGCAAAAAGGATAATAGCCATAGCAAAACCAAAGGCAGCGCCGACACCGTTTACAAGGGACTGAATAAAGTTATACTCATTATTCATATTAACCACAGCCACACCGAGTACGGCACAGTTGGTAGTAATCAGAGGAAGATATACACCAAGTGCCTGATAAAGTGATGGCGATGACTTTTTAATAAACATCTCAACAAACTGTACAAGTGATGCAATAATCAGTATAAAAGCAATATTGTAAAGAAATTTGAGATTAAGAGGTACAAGTACAAGATTGTACACTACCCATGTAGCCGCAGAGGCAAGGGTCATAACGAAGATAACCGCAACGCCCATACCAACAGCGGTATCAAGCTTTTTGGATACGCCAAGGAAAGGACAGATACCCATAAACTTGGAGAAAATAAAGTTATTGACAAAAATTGCCGCTAAAAATATAGTAAATAAACTCATAGCACTACCTCCTTATGCATTCTTCTTTGCCTTATTGCGGATAGCGTTGAAGGCTGCAATAAGGAAAGCAAGGGTGAAGAAAGCACCCGGTGGCAGTATCATAAGTATAGTCCTTGGGAATGCCTCGGGGAGAATAGTCATACCTAAGATAGAGCCCGAGCCAAGGATTTCACGTACAGCACCGATAAGGGAAAGAGCGATTGTAAAGCCAAGGCCCATACCGATACCGTCAAAGATAGATGCGATAGGATTATTCTTGCAGGCAAAAGCCTCTGCTCTTGCAAGGATAATACAGTTAACAACTATCAGAGGGATAAACACACCAAGTGATGCGTTAAGTGATGGCAGATATGCCTGAAGCAGCATCTGTATAATTGTAACAAAGCTTGCTATAACCACTACAAAGCAGGGAATACGTACCTGGTCGGGCACGAATTTACGTATAAGTGAAATAACAAGGTTTGAGCAGATAAGAACTGCCATGGTGGAAAGACCCATACCGATACCGTTAATCATACTTGTTGTAACGGCAAGGGTAGGACACATACCTACCACCTGTATAAAGGTGGGGTTTTCGTCAATAATACCGTTTTTAATGATTTTAAGTGGATTCATTAATTAGCCCCTCCTTTCACATTGTCATTAAAGTAGTTTGTTACCTCGTTTACGGCACCTGTTACAGCCTTTGAGGTAATGGTTGCGCCTGTAATGGCGTCAACCTCGCTGTCGCTTGTGGCACCAGTCTTAACAACGGTAAGCTCGCCTGATTTGCCTGCAAACTGCTCGTAAAATTCAGGCTTTGAGGCATTTGCACCAAGACCAGGTGTTTCGTTTGAACAGTCCACAATTGCAAGACCTGTTATTGTACCCTCGGTATCAACGCCTACCATAAGCTTAAGTCCCGAGCCGTAGCCCTTGGTGGTTACTGAAAATGCGTAGCCGACGGTTTCGCCGCCTGTTTTGCCCTCGGAATAGTCGGTGATTATGCTGTCTGAAACAGTAACAGCCTCGCCCCATTCTTCGCATTCAAGTACCTTAGCCATATTTTCAGCCTTTGCGTCAGCCTCAGCCTGTGCAATAGGTTCTGCGGTTATGGCGCTTACATAGCCTAAGCAGGCTGCTGCAACTGCCGCAATTACAAAAAGCACTAAAGCGGGTTTAACTAAATCACGCATTTTACTTCACCTCCTCTTTCTTTTTAACAGGCTTTACATAGCCAAACTTTCTCTGCCTGCAGAACCTGTCAATAAGAGGTACGGTAAGGTTCATAAGGAGTATTGAGTAGGATACGCCCTCGGGATAGCCGTTGCCTAAACGTATGATTGTTGTAAGCAGACCGCAGCCGATTGCAAAAACAATTTTACCCTTATCCGTCATAGGTGTAGTGGTGTAGTCTGTTGCCATAAAGAAAGCACCAAGCATAAGACCGCCGCATAAAAGCTCATAACCGGCAATTCTGAAAGAGCCGCTGCCGCTGATAAGGTCAAATAAAAATGTAAGTATAAATACCGTACCTATGTAGAATACGGGGATGTGCCATGAAATTACCTTGCGTGCAAGCAGGTAAAGACCGCCCAGAATAAGGGCAATTGCACAGGTTTCACCAAGTACGCCGCCTACGTTGCCCACAAGAGCGTTGATATAGTCCTGTGAGGTGGGCACAAGTGCCTCTGTTGTCTGGCTAATCTGCTGGAGAGGTGTAGCAGACGAAATAGCGTCGATATTGGTGATAATACCCTTTACGCCAAAGTTGGTTGCGGGGTAGTTCATCATCTGGTTAGGGTATGACGCCATAAGGAAGGCACGTCCTGCAAGGGCAGGGTTAATAAAGTTAAAACCAATGCCGCCGAAAACCTGCTTTGCAATAATTATAGCCACAAATGAGCCTACTATCGGTATCCAGAAAGGACAGGTAGCAGGCAGGTTCATAGCAAGCAGCAGACCCGTAACCGCTGCCGAAAGGTCGCCTATTGTGGACGGCTTTTTGGCAAGCTTCTGATAAATTGCCTCAAAAAATACGCTGGAGGCAACGGATATTACTATTAACAGTGCCGCCTGTAAGCCGAAAAACACCACACCCATAACACAGGCAGGCAAAAGGGCGATGATAACATCACGCATAATGCTCTGTGTTGTTACGCTTGCACGTATATGAGGTGTAGCGGACACCGTAAGATTTAAGTTATTGTTGTCCATTTGTAAACCTCCTTACTTCTTTCTGCTGAAGGCGATTGCCTCTCTCTTGCCTACTCTTAAATTCTGCGCTATATGGCGCTTTGCAGGGCAGGCGTATGAGCAGGAACCACATTCAATACAGTCAATGCCGTTGTGCTTGATAAAGGAGGCATAATCCTTCTTTGTCAAGTCGCCTACAAGCTCAACAGGCTGGAGACCCATTGGACAGGCGTCAATACACTTGCCGCAGCGTATACATGCGCTTGCAGGAGGTATTTCTGCCATTTTTTTGCTGAATGCAAGAATACCCGAGGTAGTCTTTTGGAAAGGTACGTGTGTATCAAACAGCGCAGTACCCATCATAGGGCCGCCCGCAATAATCTTTGCAGGCTCCTCACTGAAGCCGCCCACCTGTTCAAGCAGCCAGCTTAAATCAGTACCAAGCCTTACCTGATAATTACCTGGGTTTTTAACTGCGTCACCAGAAATGGTAACAACGCAGTGCATAAGAGGTCTGTCCTTAGCGACAGCACGCTCTATTGCAAGTACTGTATTTACGTTATCCACAATGCAGCCTACTGCCGATGGCAGTGCGCCCGATGGCACCTCTCTGCCTGTTACGGCATAGATAAGGTGCTTTTCAGAGCCCTGTGGGTACTTACATTTAAGCACAATTACCTCAATGTTGCTGTTGTTTGCAGCAGCCTTTTTGATTGCCTCAATAGCGTCGGGCTTATTTTCCTCTATACCGATATAGCCCTTTGAGCCTGGGTGAAGGCTCATAATAATTTCAAGACCTGTGATGATACGTGAGGTCTTTTCGAGTAAAAGCCTGTGGTCTGTTGTGAGGAAAGGCTCACACTCTGCCGCATTGATGATTACGGCGTCAATTTTGTTGTCAGGTGGTGGATTGAGCTTAACGTGTGTAGGGAAGCCTGCACCGCCAAGACCTACGATACCTGCATTTTTTACTTTTTCAATAATTTTTTCCTTAGAAAAGGACTTGTAGTCGGTATCCTTGCCAAGTCCCTCTATTTCCTCATACTGTCCGTCATTTTCAATAACAATGGAGTTTACCTTTGCTCCGCTTATTGTAAGACGTGGCTCAACAGCCTTGACAGTACCGGACACAGAAGCGTAAATAGGTGAGCTTACAAAGCCGCCTGCCTCTGCAATCTTCTGGCCAAGCAGCACTCTGTCGCCCTTGGCAACTATTGCTGTTGCAGGTGCGCCTATATGCTGGCTGAGAGGAAATACAAGCTCTGCACCCTGGGGCGGCATAATTATCTGTATTGGCTTAGAGTTTGAATATGCCTTGCCATCGGGTGGATGTACACCTCGCTTGAAGCTGTGAAGATTCATAAAATGCCTCCTTTTTTGAAAATACCGCCTGATTAAATAAGGTAATGATTAATCAATCGGCGTTTCCCTTTATTTGTGGGGAGCAAATAAATACAAAATTGTACATTTTATACTAACAAGTTTGAAGTATTTACGTTTTTTTGTAATATATGCCCTCTTTCTTACCTTATATAATACAATAATTGACGCACAATTACAAGTATTGATATTAATAAAACAAAGAAAAAATTTTTATGTAATGATTGATTTATGCCCCTGTATATAAATTATGACGGGTGTGTTGATTTTATTTGCAAAATAAGGGCTATGGTTTTATGTGCATATAAAAAGCAGATTTTATAAGCACTCTGATGACACAATGCAGTGATAAAAATGGATAATGGCAGCTGTTCACCCGAAAACCGCACGCTGCAGCGCACGCTGGAAAGTGCTGCAAAGCCGCTTAATAAGCGCCACCGCACGCTCGCACGCTAAAACGCACAAAAACTTTTATTTTGTGATTTTTTTTAAAATTATTAAGATTTTAAGTTTGTCAGTTTTTTGCAGTTTTTATGGTTTATATTGTTGGGGGGGCATATATAATTAACCTATGATTGCTGCCAAAGAGGAGTTGCGGTGGAGATATATATCTGCTATATGATGTCAATGTAAATAATAGGGTGAAAGCCTTGCCAAGAGCCTGAGTAAGGGT
>CABUWB010000090.1 GCA_902495025.1 uncultured Eubacteriales bacterium | reverse complement strand
CATTGTCTATCATATAAAATATGTTGGACGGAGCACTGCCAACCTCATAAAAGAGCGCAAGCAGCTCCTCCTTATCACCCGAAAGGATATGCTCCCTGTTGCGCACAATATCCTCAATACAATGCCTGTAAAGCGCAAGCGGCTCTTTCTGTACGGCACTTAAAAGCTCCTTTTCATCAAGCGAGAGTATCCCCGGCTCAATAAAGGCAGACGCAGAGGAAAAGGCTGTTATAAGTCCCTCCGCCCTGTCCGACATAGCCTGATAAACGGTGTTTGTGCTGTCCTCGTTGGCTTTCATCCCCGCATATACATAGAGGTAGTCAACACGTCTTAAAACGCTGTCCCGCCTTTGTAAAAGTGAATAAAGATTATCAAGGGTAACGGTTTTGTCACTGCCAAGTCCTTCAATTTCCTTATTGACTGCCGCAAGCTCGTCCTCCCATTTGCTGTCGGAGGAAAACATATCGGCAATTTTCCATTTGTATTTGTCCTTAATTTCGTTTCTTTTTGGCATAATATTTCCTTTCCTTACAAAACTTTTTTTAAAAAGGTTATTGATATATTTGACACATCATAGTATAATTATAATATAAAATTGTTAAAAATAAACAATAATTTTTAAAAGGAGGTATTTTTTTATGGGCTTAAAGGTTTTAATTGTGGCCTCCGAGGTTTCACCATACGCTAAAAGCGGTGGTCTTGGTGACGTTACCGGCTCGCTTCCAAAGGCGCTCCAGTCCAAAGGGGTTGACGTGAGGGTCGTTTTTCCTAAATACCGTACAATTAAGGAGGACTATCTGCGCAGCTGCGAGTATATTTCGTCCTTTGATGTTACGCTGGACTGGCGTGTGCAGAAGGCTGATATATTTACAATACAGTCTGCCTCTGTACCAACATATATGATAGGCAACGATTACTATTTTGGCAGGGGCGGCTACTACGGCTACGGAGATGATAACGAGCGTTTTGCCTTCTTCTGTAAGGCGTCTATTGAATTTTTGGATTATATCGACTTTGTGCCCGACGTTATCCACTGTAACGACTGGCAGACAGGTCCTATAAGCATTTATGTTAAGGACGTATATTCAAAGCTTAAATATTTTTCTGACATCAAAACACTCTACACCATTCATAACATACAGTATCAGGGCATCTTCCCAAGGGAGTCCCTGCGTATGATGGACCTTAACGACGGTTATTTTGTAGATGATAAGATGGAATTCTACAATATGATAAATTATATGAAGGCAGGTCTTTTATATTCCGATATGATTACAACTGTTTCGGAAACCTACGCAAAGGAGATACAGACTTCGCAGTACGCTTATGGTCTTGACGGCGTGTTAAAGTGTAGGAGCCAGTATTTAAGAGGTATTGTAAACGGTATTGACTACTCGCTCAATGACCCTGCAACCTCAAATAAAATTTATAAAAACTTTGATATTAACAGCCTTGAAAATAAAACGGCAAATAAAACCGCTCTCCAGCAGGAACTTGGTCTGCCTGTGCGTGCGGACGTGCCGATGCTTGCAATTATTTCAAGACTGGTTGACCAGAAGGGCATTAACCTTGTGCTCCAGGCTGCAAATGAGCTGCTTTATAAGGACGTTCAGCTTGTTGTGCTTGGTACGGGTGACAGCCACTATGAGGGAATTTTCAAGGATTTGGGTTACCGCTATCCTAATAAGGTCAGTGCAAATATCCTCTTTGATGATACCCTTGCACAGAAGATTTACGCAGCAAGTGATATTTTCCTTATGCCAAGCCTGTTTGAGCCATGCGGCTTAGGTCAGCTTTTCGCAATGAGCTACGGTACTGTACCTGTTGCAAGAGCTACGGGCGGTCTTGTGGATACAATCAAGCACTATAACTACGAAACCGGAGAGGGCACAGGTTTCCTCTTTAATGATTATGACTGCGGCGGTCTTATGTGGGGTATAAATGAGGCACTTAATGTTTACTATGATAAGAACAGATGGAACGGTATTGTAAGAAATGCTATATCCGAAAGATTTTCATGGGACGATAGTGCTAATAAGTATATTGAGCTGTACGAGCAGATTACAGGTAAGAAAAATTGATTTTATGGAGCTTGTCGTGGGACAGGCTCCTTTTTATTATGTAAATATTTAGCTTGATTTTTTATATAAAAGTTCATATAATAAAGGTAGGAAAATAAGAAAATCCAACTTTCATAATAACAGAAAGGAGATTGCCTATGTTAGCTGAATTAAGACAAAAATCACAAATTACAATTCCTAAAGAAATAATAATAAAGCTTGGACTTAACGAAGGTGATAAACTGGATATATTTGAAAAGGATGGTGCAATACACATAATGCCTGTTGTGGTTTATCCTAAAAAATATATTGATGAGCTGCAAAATGAAATAAATGAAGTAAAAGCCAAAATTAAAGCCGGAGAACAGCCTGTTTTTGATAATGTGGATTCGCTGTTTGATAAGTTGGAGGCGGATTAATGGCATATCAATTTACTTTTACAAGCAGATTTCAAAAACATTATAAAAATTTGACTGCAACAGAAAAAAAGCAGTTAATGAATAAATTAAAAATTTTTTTCGGAAAATCCTAATCACCCGTCGCTGCGGACAAAGAGAATTCAGGGTACTGATGATTTATTTGAATGCAGCGTAAATATGAGTATTCGTATTATTTGGTATTATGAGGGTGAAAAGATTATAATTTTGCTTGATGTCGGGCATCACGATATTTTAAAACAGTTTTAAAAAAAAGGGGTTGTCACACAAAATGCGGCAACCCCATTAATTATTTCTTCTTTTCAACCTTAACCTTATTGCCGTTTTCATCCATAACATAAAGGTGGTCAAGTATATTCTGTTTAAAGCCTGCACGAAATTCCCTTAAATATTCCTCACGCAGGCGTGAGCGTTCAGCAATTTCATCGGGAGTAAGCCCCTCTTTTTTTGCCTTGGCTGCAAGCTCGTTAATACGTGCTACAAGCTCGGGTTTCATATCAGTTTCCTCTCCTTATAAGTCTTACAAGTCTGTTTCTGCCGCCAAATACAAGGTGTCTTAGCGGCATAATGCCAACCCATATACGGCAGTACAGCTTATACAGCCTGTTGTCTATGCTGTATTCCTTTCCGTTTCGCTTAAAGGCAACAACAACGCCTACAATCTGCTCATGTCTAATGCCACGTTCAAGCTGCCACTGGTTATCACCGCACATGGTATAGGTACCATCAGCGGAGGGCTTGCGCACCACCCTGTGCAGCACAAAAGCACCGTCATCACGTATATAAAGCGGCAGGTCATATTTTTTAAGCGGCTTATCCGCCTTTTTCAGCTTTACCTTATCACCGTCATTATGCAGCATTGGCAGCATGCTTGTACCCCTCGGATTAAAGTAGGTAGTACCGCCTGCGTCCAGCTTTTCTTTCATTACGGCATAGAGGTCTGCAAGGTGTACCTGCTTAGTCTGCAAGCAAATCAGCCCCTTTAAGCTTAGCTATAAACTCGTCAATATCAGTCTTTGCGGTTTCCTCATCAACATCATATTCAGCAAGCAGTGCGGATAAAAGCTCCTCTGCGCTTGTATCTGCCTGCAGCTTTTCCCAAAGGAAAGCGCCTACCTCATTAAGAGTTATAACTCCGCTGAAATCAAGGCAGCCCTCGCCCACAGGCACAACAATATGGCTGCCTGCCACATTTCTTAATAAATAATCGTCCTTAACCTTCATTTTATATCCTCCTTATCCCCTCATAGCTGGTTTTAACTGCGTCCTCGCTCATATCACAGCCAAGCCTGTACACCTTTACACGCCTTAAAAGGGTATCCAGTACGTCAAGCAGCTTAATCATTTTATCCTGCTCGGCAGGTCTTATTGTCTGCTGCAAAATAAGCGGTATTGCCTCCTTTGGAGTAATCTCCTTAACCCAGTTATTGCCCACGCTGCGCTCAATAAACACAATTGCGCCCACAGGTACACGCATATTGAGGTTTTTATCGGTCTTGCCGCTCCATGGCGTGCCATAGCAGTACAGTGTATCCTCAACAAGCCTAATTGCAGGCTTGTCATCATTAATTATAAGCGCCTTATCCTCGCCGAAATATTTTTGCCACAGCCCCGTATGGGTAGACTTGCCCGTACCTGGGTCGGCGGAGAAAAGGTAAGCGTAGCCGTCCACGCACACGCCAGAGGAGTGCAGCATAAAGCCGTTAAACTCCAACAGTGCTTCATAAAAGCCTGCGCCCGTAAAGATATATTCAATATCGTCCTCGCTTAAATGAGGGTTTTCCTCTTTCAGCTCCTTCATGCTGTCGGCGGATATGGATACGGTTATATTCGGTTTTTCAAAATCAGCCTTGTAAAATTCAGCCTGCTTAACAAGTGTGGGATACTTATAGTCAACCTCAACATTAAGCTCGGCAACTCTGAGTTTTGCCATAAATTACCTCTTTTACATCTGCTCTGGTGCAGCTATGCCAAGCAGTGCAAGCGACTGTGCAATAGCCGTCTTAACGGCATAAACAACCGCAAGCCTTGCCTTTTTAAGCTCGCCCTCGCTGCCCATGATATTATTTTCGTTGTAGAATTTATTAAATGCCTTGCAAATTTCAACAATGTGCCTTGTAAGGATATAAGGCTCGTACTTGTCAGCAGCGTCAACAAGCTTTGCTGGCAGCTCGTCAAGCACCTTGCATACATTAACGCTTGCCTCGTCGCTGATAAGTGAGTAATCAATTTCGCCGTCGATTTTTTCAACGCCGGCTTTTCTTAAAATGCTGCATGCCCTTGCGTGTGAATACTGTACATAAGGGCCTGTTTCACCCTCAAAGCTCAACATTCTTTCAAGGTCAAACACTACGTTTTTAATGCGTGAGTTGTAAAGGTCGTTAAAGATAACTGCGCCTATACCAACCTGCTCGCTTACCTGCTCCTTATCAGGCAGGTCGGGATTTTTCTCCTCAATAATGCCTGCGGTCTTTTCAACAGCGGCATTTAAAATATCCTCCATAAGCACAACATGACCCTTACGTGTGCTCAGCTTGCCGTCGCCAAGGCTTACAAGACCGAATGGCACGTGTACAAGCTCCTTTGCCGCCCAGTCATAGCCCATAAGCTCAATTACCTTAAACCACTGCGCAAAGTGGAGGTTCTGGTCAAGTGCGGTTACATAAATATCCTTGCAGAAATTGTACTCCTTTTTTCTGTAAAAGGCTGCCGCAATATCCCTTGTAGGGTAAAGCGTACCGCCGTCGCTCCTTAAAATAAGGCAGGGTGGCATATTGTATTTTTCAAGGTCAACAATCTGTGCGCCCTCGCTTTCGGTAAGCAGACCCTTGTCCCTTATTTCATCAACAACAGCCTGCATTTTGTCGTTATAAAAGCTCTCGCCTGCATAGCTGTCAAAGGTGATGTGCAGCCTGTCGTAAATGCGGTTAAACTCCTTCATGCTGATTTCAACAAACCATTTCCACAGGGAAAGCGCTTCCTCGTCGCCCTCCTGCATTTTAACAAGCCATGAGCGTGCCTCGTCGTTAAGTGAGGGGTCCTTTTCAGCCTCCTCGTGGAACTTAACGTAAATGCGGCTTAACTCCTTAATATCGTCCCTTACAACGGTTTCCTTATCGCCCCATTTTTTGTAGGCAACAATGAGCTTGCCAAACTGTGTACCCCAGTCGCCGAGGTGGTTTACACCAACACAGTGATAGCCGAGCGCCTTGTGTATGTTGTAGAGTGCATTGCCTATTACCGTTGAGCGCAGATGACCTACGTGGAAAGGCTTTGCAATATTTGGTGAGGAATAGTCAAGCACAACGGTTTTGCCTTCGCCTATATTGCTTTTGATGTAGTCGCCGTCCTTTGCAAGCACGTCCGACATAACCTCCTTAACAAAGGTTGCCTTGTCGGTGAAAAAGTTGATGTATGCGCCTACAACCTGTATATCGGATATAAAGTCGGGCTTTTCAAGCTTTGGCGCAAGCTCCTGCGCAATAAGCGGAGGCGCCTTTCTCAATACCTTTGCAAGGCGGAAGCAGGGGAACGCAAAGTCGCCCATTTCCTTATTTGCAGGTACCTCTATAGCCTCTTTTACAATGTCCTTGTCAATATCTGCCGCATTTGCGATAAGTGCGGCAATTTCCGCTGCAAAATCCATTTTATATTCTCCTTATTTAACAAAAATTTTAATAGCCTTTGGTATATTGCGTATTTCAACGGGCATTTCGGGGCCGACCTCGCCGTCGCAGTCAGTAACCGAAAAACGGTTTTCGCTGTCGAGGTTTTCTATTTTAATATCGTTGTCCCTGAAGTAGATAATGCCCTTGTCGTCCAAATATTCACCCTTTAAAAAGCTGACAATCAGCTTTGGCGTGTCCTTAATTAAGTCGTTGCGAAAGCCTAAAAAGTCAAACATACCGTCATCAACCGAGGCATTTGGTACAAGCTGACCTATACCGCCCGTACCGCTGCTGTTAAGCACCAAAAACAGGTTGATATTTTCCTCAATAGTGCCGTTTGACGAGGTAATGCGCATGGGTATGGGTTTAAAGCCGTTAAGCTGCTCAAGACCCTTGATATAGTAGGCGAGCTTGCCGAATGCGTCTTTAAAGTGCTTGTTTATCTCCGTTGAGACGTTGGAGAAAAGACCGCCTGCGCATACGTTTATAAAGTATCTGTCATTTGCCATGCCTATATCAACGGGCATTGTTTTGCCCCTTGTTACCAGCCTGCAGCATTCCTCCGTATCTGCGGGTATCTGCATAAAGGAGGCAAAGTCGTTTGCCGTACCCGAGGGGAAAAGACCTATCGGCACATCTGCCATGCCATGCTTCATCATTGCGCTTACAAGCATATTTATCGTACCGTCGCCGCCTGATACACAGACAGCGTCATAGCCGTCATTTTTAATATTTTCAATGTGTTCATTAATGTCACCGTAGCGGTAGGTGCGGAAAATATTTACCTCCCACCCTGCTTTGTTAAAGTGATTAAGGCAGTTATCAAGCTCATATTTAAAGCCCTTGTCGCCCGAGTTAGGGTTGTAAACAAGGCTTAGCTTTTTCATTTGAAACACCCCATTTTAAGTATTATTGGTAAATTACTGTTACCAAAAGGAAATAAATTCCCTTTTGGCTCCGATAAGTTATATTACAAGAAGCTAAAGCTTCTTGTTGCTGTGTCGCTTTACTCCACAGCACCCTGCTTTGCAGGGCAATATAACTAACCTTTAGGCAAGCCTAAAGCTAACTTACCATCAGAAAAAACAGACAAGCCTGTTTTTTCTTCAGATAAGCTTTATTATACCAAATACTAAAGATAACTGCAAGCAGACATTTAAAAAAGAACCTCTGCTTTTGACAAAGATTCTTTAAAAAATCTGTATTTACTGCGCACGCACAAAAACATATCTGCCTGCATTTTCAATTTTATAGCAGCGTTTATTATTAATAATACAGTATTCCTCGCCTGTAGGCACAATGCCCTTTGTGCAGTAGAAGGCGCCGTTATGGTTATAGGCAGCAACGGGCAGGCGTATATTCTGTGTACAGCCGCATTTATTTATACCGTTTGCAAGTGCCTGTTTAAGCCT
>CABUWB010000089.1 GCA_902495025.1 uncultured Eubacteriales bacterium | reverse complement strand
CAGGTTAATTACAACGACAATTGATTTTTTTCAAATTTGTCTTATACGCAAATTATTCAAATGCGCCAACATTTAATTTGTATGCAATGCAACAATGCTATTATTGGTTACGTAGGGGCTGGTCGTATTGCCTTGCAATACTGCTCGCCTATGCAACCCGAGGCGGATTCTATATCCGCCCTAATTTTAGCATATCATAATTACTAACAGGCGGCAGATTGCCGCCCCTACAGTATTGTTAAATGCAGGCTTGTTGATGTTACTACGCTAAACATTAATTTTAATACTATAAAAAAATAGAGCTGTCACATCAATCATTGCGGCAGCTCAAAACATTTATTTACTTACTTTTACCAAGATAAAGCTCCTTAACCCTTTCATTGGCAAGCAGCTCCTCGCCTGTACCCTCAAGACCGATATTACCGGTTTCCATAACGTAGCCGTAATCGGCAATTTTAAGGGCAGCGTTAGCATTCTGCTCAATAAGGAGTATGGTCATGCCCTGCTCCTTATTCACCTTTTTAATAATCTCAAAAATATCCTTAATTACAAGAGGTGCAAGACCAAGCGAAGGCTCATCCATCATAAGCACCTTAGGCTTGCTCATAAGCGCACGTCCAACGGCAAGCATCTGCTGCTCACCGCCCGAAAGAGTACCGCTAAGCTGCTTGGAACGCTTTTTAAGTATAGGGAACATCTCATGGATAAACTCAATTTCCTTTGCGAAATTCTGCTTATCCTTTCTTAAATATGCGCCTATTTTCAGATTTTCCTCAACAGTCATATCCGCAAAAACATGACGTCCCTCAGGTACAAGGGTAATACCCATTTTTACAATATCCTGTGTGGACATACCCGTAAGCTCCTTACCGTCGTAGGTAATACTGCCCTCTGCGGGTGTAACAAGCTTTGTAATTGAGCGCAGCGTTGTGGACTTGCCCGCACCGTTTGCGCCTACGAGGGTAACAATTTTACCCTCGGGAATTTTCATATTAATACCGTTAAGGGCGACAATACCGCCGTACTTAACCTTTAAATTTTTGATTTCAAGCACGATTTAGTCCCCCTCTCCCAGATATGCCTTGATAACAACAGGGTTGCTCTGGATTTCGGCAGGCACACCCTTTGCAATGGTAATACCGTATTCAAGCACGTAAATCCTGTCGGAAATATCCATAACAAGCTGCATGTGATGCTCAATAAGCAGTACAGTAAGGTTAAACTTATCCCTTATCTCTCTTATAAATGCAGTTAAATCCTCGCTCTCCTTAGGGTTCATACCTGCGGCAGGCTCGTCAAGCAGCAAAAGCTTTGGCTTTGTAGCAAGCGCACGAGCAATCTCCAGCCTTCTCTGCAAGCCGTATGGCAGTGAAGATGCGACATCGTCCTTGTACTGTGCAAGCCCTGTTTCCTCAAGCAGAGACATTGCAAAGTCAATCATTGCCTTTTCCTCCTTGCGTGCATGGGGGAGCTTTAAAACCGACGAAACAAGGTCAGTCTTTATGTTAAGGTGGGTTGCAATAAGCACGTTTTCAAGCACAGTTAAGTCCTTGAAAAGTCTGATATTTTGGAATGTTCTTGCAATACCCAGCTTTGCAATCTGGTCGGGGCGCTTGCCGTTAATTTTATTGCCGTCAAAGTAAATTTCGCCCTCGGTAGGTGCGTACACACCCGTAATAAGGTTAAATGCCGTTGTTTTACCTGCACCGTTAGGGCCGATAATGGCAACGATTTCACCCTCGTTTACCTCAATGTTAAGCAGGTTTACAGCCACAAGACCGCCAAAGCGGATAGTAGCGTCCTTAGTTTCAAGAAGTGCCATTATTTAGCCACCTCCTTTTTCTTACCGAAAAGGCGTTTAAAGAAGTTCACAATTCTGCCGATTACAGCAAAGAAGCCGTCCCAGCTGAACTCCTTATTGCCAAAGATACCTCTTCTCCAGAGGATAATAACAAGCATAAGCAGTGCGGAGAATACAACCATTCTCATACCGCCGATACCCGGGTACTGGAAAAAGCCAAAGTTGATAGGCTCGTCAAGGAAACGCAGCTTTTCAAGCGCAATTCTTACAATAAACGCACCCACAACAGTACCCGATACGGAGCCCTGTCCGCCAAGTACAACCATAAGCAGAATATCATACGCAACAGTAAACTTAAACTGGTCGGGACCGATAGCACCTACAAGCGAAGCAAGCAGACCGCCGCCGATACCTGCAAAAAAGCCGCTCAATACAAAAGCAAGCATCTTATTTTTGAAAAGGTTGATACCCATAGCCTCTGCCGCAACCTCGTCCTCACGTATAGCGAGCATGGCACGACCGTAGCTTGTTTTCATAAAAGCAAGCATAAAGGCAATAATAAGTACAAGTATACCGCAGAGTACATACATATTCATATAGTCGTTAGGTATACGGTTAATACCCGTAGGACCGTTTGTAACGCCCTGTGCGTTGGTAATGAAAATACGTATCATTTCCGAAAAGCCCAGTGTGGCTATGGCTAGGTAGTCGCCCTTTAGCCTAAGTACGGGAAAGCCTATTAAAAACGCAAAAGCTGCCGCAATTACACCGCCTATTATAAGCGCCACAAAAAACGGAGCATGCAGGTTTGCCATAAAGTCGGAAATAGGCGCAATTTTGTAAATTGCAATTTTATCCTCGGTAGGTACGGTGAGTATGGCAACAACGTAAGCGCCTATTGCCATAAAGCCGGGCTGACCGAGTGAAAAAAGACCTGTAAAGCCGTTTACCATATTCATTGACAGTGCGCAGATTGCGTAAACGCAGCAAGTCATGAAAATACGTCTGTTATATGTACCAAAGCCCCTTGTTTCCTGTCCCCAGATAAGGAAGCCTATAAGTGCGGCAATCATAATAATATTGAGAATTAAGTTTCTCTTACTGTGAATACTCTTACCCTTAGTCATTTTACCGCACCTCCTTAAACCTTGTCGGCAATCTTCTCACCGATAATGCCGTTAGGTCTGAAAAGCAGAATAACGATAAGCAGTACAAATGAGAAAATATCCTTGTAGGCAGAAATTGAAGGACAGAAGGTTACAGCCATAACCTCAATAAAGCCAAGCAGAATACCGCCGATAACAGCACCCTTTACGTTGCCTATACCGCCGATAACAGCAGCAATAAAGCATTTAAGACCCGGCATAACACCAACCAGAGGTGAAATCTGTGGGTATTTAAGTCCCCAGAGGATAGCACCTACAGCCGCAATTGCAGAGCCGATTGCAAAGGTAAAGGAGATAGTACCGTTTACGTTGATACCCATGAGCTTTGCAGTTTCCAAATCCTTGGATACTGCACGCATAGCCATACCGCTTTTTGTTTTGTTGATAAGTAAAAGCAGCACAACCATAAGCACAAGTGTAACAATAGGCACTACAATAGCAAGCCTTTGCAGTCTTACAGGGCCTATCTGAATCATATCAACAAAAAAAGGAATCTGTGGGAAAGTCTTAGGCTTACCAGTAAAAATAACGGTAGCTAAGTTTTCCAGCAGGTAAGAAGCACCGATAGCCGAAATAAGCATTGACAGCTTTGGCGCATTCTGGCGCCTTAAAGGAGCATAAGCGCTCTTTTCAAGCAGTACGCCGAGTGCGGCAGTAGCAGCCATAACAAAAATAAAGCTTAAAAGCCACATTCTGTAATCATCGGCAATTGTGAAAAAGGCTATGTACATCGCCATCATAAAAATATCACAGTGAGCAAAGTTAATAAGCCTTAATATACCGTAAACCATTGTATAACCAACAGCCACAAGCGCAAACAGACTGCCGAGCAGAAGTCCGTTGCATAGCTGCTGCGCAAGCACATCGCCTGCAGGCAGTACAAACCAACTCATATAATCACACCTTTCGTAATAATAAAAATTTCGTTATGCCTATATTTCAAAACAGCCTGTCGCCTGCTTTGAAATACAGGCATCGCAAAACGGCACAAAGGGGGAACACAAAACTGCATCCCCCTAAATACCGTTATTTAAAATAAATTACCAATCAAATTACTCAACAGTAACCTGGTCCTTAAATACGAACTTGCCGTCCTTAACTTCCTTAATAACAGCAGCCTTTGTTGGGTTACCGTCCTCGTCAAACTGAACAGGACCTGTTACGCCGACAAAATCAATTGCTGCAATAGCATCTCTGATTGCAACAGGGTCAGTTGAGCCTGCTGCCTCGATAGCGTCACAAACAAGGTTGTAACCGTCGTAGCCAAGTGCTGTAACACCTGCAGGGTCCTTACCGTCATTAGCATCTCTGTACTTTGTAACAAAGTCCTTTGTAAGTGGAGTAAGCTCTGCATCAGGGTCAAAGAATGCGGAGAACTGAACGCCCTCAGCCTCTGCGCCTGCTACATCAAGGAATTCCTGTACCTCGTATGTATCGCCGCCGAGCATAGGCACCTCAACGCCTGCCTGTCTTGCCTGCTTGATGAACATAGCTGCCTCTGTAAAGTTACCTGGTACAAAGAATACATCAGGGTTGTTGGACTTAAGTGATGTAATCTGTGCGTTGAAGTCCTGGTCGCCTGTCTGGTAAGCTGCCTCGTAAACAGTACCGCCAAGAGCCTCAAACTCGTCCTTGAAATACTGTGCAAGACCTACGGAGTAGTCGTTGCCCTGCTCTGTTGTAACAGCAGCAGTCTTTGCGCCGAGTGTATTGTATGCGTAGTTAGCCATTACCTTGCCCTGATATGGGTCGATAAAGCAAACTCTGAAGTAGTTGTCGTTACCCTCTGTTACAGCTGGGTTTGTACAGCTAAGACCAACAGCGGCAACATCACCGTTTCTTACAACGTCATAAGCGCCAAGAGATGGTGTTGATGAATATGAGCCGAGGATTGCAACAACCTCGTCCTGCTCGATAAGCTTTGTTGCAGCGTTTGCAGCCTCAACCTTATCGGACTTGTTGTCAGCCTTTACAAGCTCAACTGTGTACTCTGTACCGTCAATTGTAACGGTAGGTCTTTCGCTCTGAGCAAGCTCGATACCCTCAATCTCAATTGCAGCACCGGCTGCCATACCGCCTGTTATAGGCTGGAGAACACCAATCTTGATAGTTTCACCGCTTGCGTTTGCAGAAGCCTCGCCGCCCTCTGCTCCGCTCTCACCATCAGCAGCACCTGAGCCGCCGCAGCCTGTCAGTGCAGCAGAAAATGCCATGGCAGACACTAAAGTTATCGCTAATAATTTCTTCTTCATAAAGAAATCCCTCCTTAATTTTTTTGGATATAAATACAAAAGCGTTAAGGTAACCAAAATAATACCCTAACGCCTTAGTTGTGTTAATTATACGGCATAATTATAAGAATGTCAAACACTTTTTTAAGTTTTTATTAAATTTTATGGAAAATTTTTTGTTTTACACCAATTTTATCTCTATTATTTGAAAAATAAATATAAATTAGAGCTTAACGCAATGTGGTTATAAGGGCGGATATGGAATCCGCCCCTACATATCAATTACAACATTAATTGATTTTTTTGCGAATTTATATTATACGCAAGGTATTCAAACGACACCAACACCTAATTTGTATGCAATGCAACCGTCTATTATTGGTTACGTAGGGGCGGATTCCATATCCGCCCGAAAACCAACGGTACTATAAACTCTAATTTATATATAAAACAGAGGCTGCCGCAAAATTAATGCGACAACCCCTAACGTATCAGTTTTTACTATCGCCCTTAGTATTTACGCTTTTACCGCCTATAAAGAGGTAATTGCTGTCGCTGACGATAGGCAGCTCACTATTATTTGTATACTCCGTATCCTCGGTAACAGTACCGATAACATCGTCCTCGCCGCCGTTATAGGAAACCACATTCACAAGGTCATAGCTGTATTCCTCGGGCTTATCACTGTAAAGGCGGATATTTGACGCCTTATTATTGCAGCTTTCAACATTTTCAAGGCTGAGCATAGGGTTAGAGTTAGTGGTAATGCCGTTATGCAGGTTATCATAAGCCTTGCAGTTTATCAACTTATGCTTTACTGCAACATTCTCACCGCCAAGCTTAAAGCCGTTGTTGCCGCCCTTGCCATATTCGCTCTCGCTGCCGTCCTCATTGAGTTTAAGACCATTCTTATAAGCGTCGCAGTTTTCAAGCGTAACGGCACCTATTGCACCGCTGTTCACCTTTGTATACAAATCCCAGCCGTCATCAACATTGTGATGCGACTTACAATTTCTGAAAACATTACCCTCGCCGACTGTCAGCTTTGCACCAAAGCCATCAGCATTAATCATGGACGGGTCGCAGTTATTATAAGCCTCGCAGCTTAATATAAGGTTATAAGATGGCCACAGGCTCCTGTCCTCTGTACCGTAGGTACGACTAATCTGCAAACCCAAATCTCCGTTATCGTGGAAAGTACAGTTTTCAATAACATTATGGCTGCCGCCAAGATGATAGCATTTCATATTATCGCCGCTGTGCCTGAATTCAAGTCCCTTAATATTCCAGTAGTTGCCTGTATGTATTACACCCTGGCTTGCGCCGCCAAAGTCAAGCACAACACTCTTTCCGCTTTCAGCCATAAGTGTTTTTGGCTTGTCAGATGTTCCGTCGTTGCCAAGCTCAATTTCAATAGGAGTTGTCCTGCTATAAACACCCTCCTGCATAATAATAGTCTGACCAGGTGCAATAAGACCTACCGCCGTATCAACATCATAAGGCTTTTCGGCTGTACCATCGCCCTTAAAGCTGCCGTTTGGCGATACATAAACCTGCTCTGCTTTCTGGTCAAAGTTTTTGCAGTAAATGGTCTGTCTTTCTATTACAGGCTCATAGTCCGCAAGTGCAAGGCTGTCGCTTGGCGTATAGATAACAGTAAGCCTGTTTTCATAATTCTTTTTAAGCTTTGCGGAAAGCTCTGCGCCTGTCTCGTCAAGCGGCATATCCTCCGCAATCAGCTTATCGTTAAGTCTTACGCTTACCCTGCCGCTGCTGTCCTTTGCAGAAAGCTTAAAGCTGTAATCGGTGTCTGTTGTGTACTTAGGTGCGTCAAGCTGCACTGCGGCAGTCTTAAGCTCCGTCTTATCCTCTGCAACAGTGCGGTCGTAAGCCTTTTCACACTCATAAAGCGCAATATTCTCTACCGTAATATCAGCCCAGCGTGCTGTGAAAAAGCCCACATACACAACGTCCTTATTCTGCACCGTAAGGAAGCTGTCATCATAATAGGTCTGCTCCATTTGCTCGCCTGTCTGCAAATCAGTACATACGGCAGTAATACCGCCGTTTTCCTTTTTAACATGGATAGAGTACCTGTTGCCCTCCTTAGGGAAGGAGCCGCTTAAAGTCTTCGGACCTATCCTTGTGCCGCCGCCGTCGGGAGCCTCAACGCCGTCCCTGACAAGCATATTGATGCGGTTTATCTGCGTATTCTTTTCATAGCTTGCAGCGGTCTTGTCAGAAGGCCAGCCCGTACCGCTGTAACCGCCAATCAACATCATATTTGACGCAAAAACGCTGTTGCCCTCTAAAGGCACAGGCGCACCCTCGCCGTCCTTTTGTGCGGAGGCTGTATCCGTTGTCATAGAGCCGTCCTCAGCGGCAAT
>CABUWB010000088.1 GCA_902495025.1 uncultured Eubacteriales bacterium | reverse complement strand
GGGCAGCGTGCCTGCAGGGGCAGCCGTCTATTTTAAGGGTGTTGGCTCTTACGGACACGTTGGTATTGCAACAGGAGGCGGCAACATTATACATGCCGCCAACGGTGTGCGTGTGCAGAGCCTTGACTATTGCGACAAGAAATATGTATTTAAGGGCTGGGGCTGGCAGGGCGGCAAAAGACCCGAGGGTGCAAAGGGCAGAGCCACTGCCGCCAAGCAGGACACGCAGGGCAAGACAGAGAAAAGCAGTAAAACCATTGAGCAGATTGTGGAAAAGAGCCTTGGCGGCAGCTATGGCGGCAGTATTTTTGGCAGTATTGAATCAGTCGGGAATATTGAAAAGGGCTATGAGCTGCTTATTGAAAACGACAGGGTTTACTTGCCTGCAATTGCGGGTGAGGTGGTGCTTGAATACAAAAGGGCACTCACACCCGGAATACTGAAATTTAATGTGCTGAAAGATGAAAGCATTGATTTTCAGGAGGGCAGCCCCGTAAGATTCAGAGTTGGCGGAGCGGACGTTTTTCGTGGCTATGTGTTTGAAAAAAACAGAAAAGAGAGAAATGTAATAAGCGTTACCGCCTACGATAGCCTGAGGTACTTAAAAAATAAGGACACCATACTATACAGGGGCAAAAGCTACAGCGCACTGCTGAAAATGCTGATAAAGGATTACCGCCTGAAAGAGGGGGATATTTGCGATACGGGGTATGTGATTGAAAAGCAGCTTGAGGAGGGCACGCTGTTTGATATACTTGCAAATGCGGCGGATATTACATATTTAAGAACAGGAAAGACCTATACCCTGCTTGACGACTTTGGCAAAATTTGTCTTAGGGATACAAATGCCATGACTACGGAGCTTGTGTTTGACAGCAGCAATACAGGCTCGTTTGACTACACCTCGACCATTGACAGGGAGGTTTATGATTGTGTAAGGGTTGCTGCCGACAACAAAAGCGGGGGTATAAGAGAGGTTTACACCGCTTTTGACCAAAATACGCAGCGGTGGGGACGCTTACAGTGCTATTTAAGACCTAAAGAGGAGCTTACGCCTGCGCAGATAAAGGAGCTTGCCGACGGATATTTAAAGCGGTATGCACGCAAAAGACGGTATCTGTCGCTTTACGATATGCGTGGTGATATATCGGTGCGTGGCGGCTCGGTTATAAGGGTAAGCCTTGACCTTGGTGATATTGTTATTGACGAAAAAATGAGGTGTGAAAGGGTAAGACACAGGTTTTACGGAGCTCATCATTTAATGGACGCTGATTTATATGGCAGAGAGGGGGAGTTTGATGTCTGATTTTGCAAGGCTTGTAAAAAAGTGCGCTCTTGACGCTGTTGCGGCGGCTAAGCCTGTTGAGCTGGTGCTGGGTGTGGTAACGCAGAGTGAGGATGTTTTGGAGGAAATACCCTTGCAGATTACCCTGCAGCAGAAAGCGGTTATTGAAAGGGATTTTCTTTTTGATACGGACAATACCTACGGACTGAAAGAGGGCGAGGTGCTGCTGCTTTTAAGGCAGTCGGGCGGTCAGAGGTATCTGCTGCTTGATAAGTTAAGAAGGAAACTCTGATTAGTTCACCAAAACGGGTTTGAGATTAAATTTTTCAGACCGACGAAAACTACTGTAGGCGTAGCAAAAAAGCTACGTCAAAGGAGTTTGAGGATGGTATGAAAGATTTAAGCCAAAGCTGTACAGGATTAATTAATCAGAGGTTCCTTAAGAAAGAGGTGATGAATATGCTGCCTGAAAATACAGGGTTTGATACGGCAAGCTACACCGTTTATCCGTCCAAGACCTATCATATTGATTTGGACAAAAAGCGGATATACGGCTTGTGCGACGGTGCAGAGGCAATGCGGCAGGCAATATATAAAATACTTGCTGCGGTGCGGTTTGAGGAAATTATATACTCCGACGGCTACGGTTCGGAAATTGCCGATTATATGGACAGGCTTACACCATACGTATGGGCAGAGCTTGAAAGGGTAATAAGACGTGCGCTGCTTTATGATGACAGAATAAACGCAGTGGAGGACTTTGAGTTTGAGGAGGACAGAAAAAAGAGGGGGCTGAAGGTCAGCTTTCGGGTGGAGAGCGACGAGGGCAGCCTGATTTATACACAGGAGGTGAACGGCTATGTTTGAGGAATATACCTTTGATACAATTTTGCAGCGTATGCTCGATAGGGTATCATCTGATGTTGACAAGAGAGAAGGCTCGGTTATTTATGACGCGCTTGCGCCTGCGGCAGTTGAGCTGCAGCTTATGTATATTGAGCTGGAGGAAATGCTGAAGCAGTGCTTTGCCGACACTGCGGACAGAACGTGGCTTATGCTGCGTGCAAAGGAGAGAGGACTGGAGCCTTACGAGGCGAGCTGTGCGGTGTTAAGGGGCGTGTTTGAGCCTGAGGATATTGATGTTGAGGGCAAAAGGTTTAACCTTGACAGCCTTAACTATGTTGTCGGCAAGGCACTTGATGACGGCGGCAGGGCGGTTTACTGTGAAAGTGCGGGTACAGAGGGTAATTATCACTTTGGCACAATCACTCCGCTTGAATATATTGAGGGGCTTAAAAGCGCTGCCATTGTGGAGCTGATTACTCCAGGCAGTGATGAGGAGGATACCGAGGACTTCCGCCAGAGGTACATTGACAGCTTAAGTACGCAGGCTTTTGGTGGAAATGCTGCCGATTACAGGCAGAAAATCAGGCAGCTTAATGAAAAAAACGAAATAGCTTCGCTTGGCGGCATAGGTCAGGTAAGGGTGTACTGTGCCGACGAGTGGAACGGCGGCGGTACGGTTAAGTGTGTTATTACAACAAGAACGGATACACCTGCCGAGGAGGAGCTTATAAGTGCCGTACAGGAATATATTGACCCGATAGAGTCAAGCGGAAAGGGGCTTGGAATTGCACCTGTGGGGCATATTGTTACGGTGGCAACCGTTGAGGAAAGGGAACTGCCTGTAAGTGTAAAAATACGTGTGGCTTACGGGTATGACGCCAAAACGCTGGAGCCGTATATAAGCGAGGCTGCAAAAAGCTATTTCAGTGAGCTTAACTCGCAGTGGGAGTCGCTTTATACGGGCAGTGAGAATGACGGCATAGCTGTTGCGGTTTCGGTGCTTGCTGGGGCGGTGCAGTCTGTTGCGGGCGTTGAGGATATTGCGGATATAAGTGTTGACGGTGCAGTGTTCGGCAAAAAGCTCAGACTTGGAAGAAACTGCCTTGCAAGGCTCGGGGAGCTTGATGTAACGGTGGAGGTGGCAGCATGAGCCGCAGTAAAGATACAATAGGATATATGCCGCAGTATATGGCGCAGCTTAGGGAAATGCAGGAGCTTTACAGGCTGCTGCAGGGCGAGTTTGACACCATGTATTTTATAAAAGACAAATACATGAATGAGTGCTTTGTGCTGACGTGCGAGGACTACGGACTTGAAAGGTATGAAAAAATACTTGGCATTGTGCCGCCGCTGACGGACAGCGTGGAGGACAGGCGTTTAAGGGTGCTGGCGGCGCTTAACGGCGATACTCCCTACACCTTTGAGAGAGTATACGAAAAGCTGAAGCTGCTGTGCGGTGAGAATAATGTGTACATGGAGTATGCAAAGGATATATACACCCTGCGTGTAATGGTACAGCTTGACGCAAAAAGCAAATACAGCTCGGTAATTAAAATGCTGCGTGAAATGATACCCTGCAACATATCCCTTATATGCACTCTTGCCTACAACAGGCACTCCACGCTGGCGCCTTTTACGCATAAAGCACTTTCGGCATATACCCACAGCGGTCTTGTGGAGGAGGTAATCAAGTGATAAACGAAAGGTATAAGGAGCTTGTAGGCGGCGGCTATGACGATTACTGGAACTTCAAGGGGCGTTACAGGGTATGCAAGGGCAGCAGGGCAAGCAAAAAAAGCAAAACCACTGCCCTTAACCTTATCGACAGGCTTATTGACTATCCGCAGGCTAATATTCTGGTGGTGAGAAAGGTTTACTCCACCCTGCGTGACAGTTGCTATGCGGAGCTTTGCTGGGCGGTAAACAGGCTTGGACTAAAAAAGGAGTTTGATTTTAAGCTTTCGCCACTTGAAATTACCTACAAGCCTACAGGGCAGAAGATATATTTCAGGGGGCTTGACGACCCGCTCAATATTACCTCAATTACCGTAAAAAGCGGTGCGCTCTGCTGGCTGTGGATTGAGGAGGCTTATGAGATAAGCTCGGAGGCTGACTTTGATATACTTGATGAAAGCATAAGGGGCGAGGTGCCTGAGGGACTGTTCAAGCAGGTTACAATTACGCTTAACCCATGGAATGAACGGCACTGGATTAAAAAGCGGTTTTTTGATACGGAAAGCAGCGACGGAGAGGTGATGGCAAAAACCACAAACTATCTCTGTAATGAATGGCTGGATAAGTCCGACATTGCGGTTTTTGAACGTATGAAGGTCAATAACCCCAGGCGGTATCAGGTTGCAGGGCTTGGCAACTGGGGTATAGCCGAGGGAGTTGTGTATGAAAACTGGCAGGAAAATGAGTTTGATATTAATACGGTTTGTAAAAATACTGTACCGATTATTGGACTTGATTTTGGCTATGCAAATGACCCTACGGCTATATTTTACGGCTTTTGCGATGCAAAGGCACATATTCTTTATGTTGCAGACGAGGTGTATAAAAAGGGACTTTCCAACGAGGCTATTTTCAATATTATATGCCAAAAGGGCTGGCGTAAGGCAAAAATTACTGCCGACAGCGCAGAGCCAAAGTCCATTGACAGGCTGTATGAGCTGGGTGTGCCACGCATAAGGGGCGCACGCAAGGGCGGCGACAGCATAAGGTGCGGTATTGACCTTATAAGCGGCTACAAGATTATAATTAAGCCCTCATGCGTTAATTTTCTTACGGAAATAAGCAATTATATGTGGGAAAAGGATAGATTTGGCAACCTCACAAACAAGCCCTGCGACAGCTTTAATCACCTTATGGACGCCATGCGGTATGCCATGGAGGATATGGGCGGTAGCTCTCTGCTGTCCTTTGATTAAGGGGGAATTGTATGGGGATTACAGAGTATTTTACTGGACTTGATTATTTCATTCAGCTTATTTCACTTACCGCAGAAATGCCATGGGTCAGCCTTTTTGATGATGAGGGCGATTTAACGGACAGTGAGATTGAAGAAAAAATCGAAAGTGTACCGTTTAACACCCTCATTAACAATTATACGGAATATGGGGACAGCACAGTGTACAATAAATACGACGGGGATAATGCAGATTATTGCAGTTACAGTGCGGATTTAGTAAACGGTTGTGATGTATATACGAAGCAGAATAAGGCTTATGGCAACAATATCGGGTATTTGTTTAAAACGGCAGATAGTTATTTTGAAAAATACAAAGGTGTTTTTTTATCTGAAAGTGCTTCTTACGGCAGCAGCTATAACGGCATGTATGGCGGTGAGGAATATGCTTATTTTATGCCGCAGTGGATAATGGAAAGCTATGCCAAAATCAGTGAGCCTTATCTGTACGGCACAGAACAGTCTGATGTTTACAGTGCTGAAAGTTTAAGTATGATTAGCCAAAATGACGGTAATGTTTATGGCGGTTTGTCTGTTTTGACTGTGGGTGGTATTGTATCGAAAAAAAATTATCGACAGGCTGCAAGCAGAGCCTTATCCTGTTTATATTATGCACTTGAAAGCTTTAATGCGGATAGCGTACTGCAAAGCAGCCTGTACCATACGGAATTGCTGAAAAATAGCCTTAATTATACAGGCGAAAAATTAAGTATTTCGTCATTTGAGGGTGGTTTAACGGACAGTACGGAGCTTTTTAACAGTTTGGCTGTAAAAAGCAGCTATCAAAATGTGATGTTCCTTGGGGATAAGTACAATAAATTGTTCAGCAATCTGACATCATACGGCAGCAATGTGGATAACCTGTCTAATTACGGCGGACAAAGCGAAAATTATCTGTCGCAGGCAATAAGCAGCGAGCTTATTGGTGGCAGGACTGAAAAGAAGGAAAAGCATTTTAATATAAATGTGGATTTTAAGGCGTATGCAGATGTCAAGGACAACAGGGATATTGAAAAATTTGCACAGGTGTTTGTAAAGCGGCTTGAACAGGAGCTTACAGAGCTTGATTTTGCAGAGGGTATACACTATTAGTAAGGGGGAGTAAAATGTACAATTATTTTTTGAGCGAAACGGACAGAATAAATGCAATTATTGCGCATAATGCGCCGCTTACATTAAAGGAGCTGGCGCAAAAGGAGATTGAGAGATTTGCACTGTCGCATAAAAGGCGTGATATGCTGACAGGTGAGCGCTATTATAGGGGACAGCACGATATTTTAAAGCGCAGGCGCACTGCAATAGGTGAGGGCGGTAAAACGGTGGAGCTTGATAATCTGCCAAACAACAGGGTTGTAAACAATATTTATAAAATGTTGGTTGACCAGAAGGTTAATTATCTGCTTGGCAGACCTATTAGCATGAGGTGCGGCGACAAAGCCGTTAGTGAAAAATTAAAAAAGGTGTTTAACAGGGAGTTTTTCAGAACGCTTAAAAACATAGGCGAGGACGCACTCAACTGCGGCATTGGCTGGCTGTATGTCTGCTTTGATGAAAACGGAGAGCTTAAAACAAGGAGAATAAGACCGTTTGAGCTGATACCCGCATGGATGGACAGCGAGCATACTGAGCTTGACTATGCGGTGAGGGTGTATGACACCCTGCGCTATGTGGGCAAAAGCGAAAGGCTTGTAACAAAAGCTGAAATTTACACTAAGGAGGGTGTAAGGAGCTATGTGCTTGAGGGCGGCACCCTGACCGAGGAGGGTCTGCTTACGCCCTATTGCAGTGCCGACGGAAAAAGCTACGGCTTTAAAAAAATACCGCTTATTCCGTTTAAATACAACTCAAAGGAGCTGCCGCTTATTAAAAATGTAAAGGGTCTGCAGGACGGTCTTAACAGCCTTTTGTCGGACTTTCATAACTGCATGGAGGAGGACGTGAGAAACACCATACTTGTCATCAAAAATTATGACGGTGAGGATTTGGGACAGTTCCGCAAAAATCTTTCCGCCTACGGTGCGGTTAAGGTAAAGACGGTGGACGGCTCGCAGGGCGGTGTTGAAACGCTGAATATCGAGGTTAATGCCGATAATTACAAAACTATAATTGACATATTTAAAAGGGCGATTATTGAAAATGGCAGGGGCTATGACGCAAAGGACGACAGGCTTGGCTCAAACCCCAATCAGATGAATATTTTGAGTATGTACAATGATATTGACATTGATGCAAATGGTATGGAAACCGAGTTTTCGGCATCGCTTGAGGCGCTTGCGGATTTTGTGGCAGACGGCAGTGGAGAGGTCGAGTTTGTGTTTAACCGCAGTATGATTATGAATGAGTCTGAGGTGATTGATAATATTGTAAAGAGCAAGGGACTTGTTGATGATGAGGTGCTGAGGGCAAGACACCCATGGGTTAAATAGTGTGTTGTAAAATAAATTAATGTTTATCTGCCTGTCGGCAGTGAACAAAATGCTCGCATTTTGTTCATTTTGGCAGCGGAAGAAACTACCAACCCGTGCTGTTCTGTTGCTCCGCAACAGCCATCACGAGTTTCAGTCCT
>CABUWB010000087.1 GCA_902495025.1 uncultured Eubacteriales bacterium | reverse complement strand
GTCATCAAACTCCTCAAACCTGTCGGG
Source organism: uncultured Eubacteriales bacterium (assembly GCA_902495025.1). Taxonomy (GTDB): domain Bacteria; phylum Bacillota; class Clostridia; order Lachnospirales; family CAG-274; genus CALWRD01. The sequence continues at coordinate 7,669 of CABUWB010000087.1, read as the reverse complement.
ATATAGCGATACAACAGTTATGCCTGCATTTTCAATAGCCTTGACATAATCGGGTGCCTTTTTCCTTACAAAGGGTCTTATAATTACAAGGTCAGGCTGTGCGGCAATAACTGCCTCGGGGTCCCCGCTGTAATCATATCTGTCAAGAAAAGCAGCATCTGGTGGAAAGGTTGAGGTTTTGTATGCACCTATAAGCTTATCCCCTGCACCGAGGTAATAAAGATTTTCAGTATGGGCTGAATAAAGCGATATTATACGCTCTGCAGGCTTATCCATACTTATATTTACACCGTCATCATCTGTAAAGCTGATTGCTGTTGTACCTGTATTTTCAGCCTTTGGTGCTGTATTGCCACAGGCGCAGAGTGCCGCAGTAAAGCAGATTATTAAAATTATACTTATTATCTTCTTCATTTTATTCAGCAGCTTCCTCTGTCATAGCCTTTTCACAATGCTCGGTAAACATATCCTGTATACCCTCGTACTCGCCTAAGCCCTTTAACACACACTCAACCTCGTAGCCCTCTTTTTTAAGCTGTGTTTTCCAGCTGTCCTCCTCGTCGCCTGCCATATCATTTGTAGCATGGTCGCCTGCAACAATCATAAGAGGCATAAGTACAACTTTTTCGGGGTTATACTTTGCAAGGTCAGCCTTAACTTTGTCAAGGTCGGGATAGCCTTCAACAGTACCTATAAAGGCATTGTCATAACCCATTGCCTTAAATCTGTAATCAAGTGCTGCATAGGTTGCGTTTGCATAATGCTCTGTACCATGTCCCATAAACACAACTGCGGTGTTCTTGTCTGCAAGCTGTGGTGTTTCGGCAGCAATTGCCTCAATTACCTCTGCGTAATCATCTGATGTGGTAAGCAGCGGTGTACCGTATTTGATTGATACAAACTTATCCTCATAAGGTGCAATGGCAGAGCGCATTTCATCATATTCCTCACCGTTCATAACGTGTGTAGGCTGTACTACAACTGTACCGTAGCCCTCATCAATAAGGTTCTGCATTGCCTCGTCAACATTATTAATTTTTTTGCCGTCTCTTTCCTCCAGCTTATTAATAATTATCTGGCTTGTAAATGCTCTCTTCTGGTCATAATCGGGAAAAGCCTTAGCAATTTTATCTTCAACTGCGCCTATGGTCTTTTCCCTTGTTTCATTATAGCTTGTACCAAAGCTGACTACAAGCACTGCTTTTTTATTTTCATCACCTGTATTTACAGTATTCATGGTTTCCTCCGCCTGCTGTGTTGTTGTCTCTGCTGCATTCTGCGCAGTATCGGCACTCTGTCCACAGCCTCCTAAAAGCAGCATTGCCGCAAGTGATAATGCAAAAATAGTTTTCTTCATTTTATTTTACTCCTTATATCAAATTATTTTATATGATACGGAAGTATTTGTTATTGTCGTAAAATTTCACCTCCACATTAAACACTTCCCGAAAAAAATCTTTATTAAGTAAAGCCTGTGGTTTATCACAGGCATAAACTTCACCGTTTTTAAGGGCAATAATTCTGTCGCTTTTTTCAAATGCCATATTAATATCGTGCATAACACTGAGAGCGCTCATACCGTCAGTATGGCATTTTTCCAGTATAATATCTGTCATTTCAATTTTAGCTGATATATCAAGGGCGCTCATGGCCTCGTCAAGCAGCATAAGCTCGTGTCTTTGTACAAGAGCCCTTGCCAGCATAACCCTTTGCTTTTGTCCGCCGCTTAAATGATTAATCGGTTTATCTGCAAAGCAGAGCGTATCGGTTTTAAGCATTACGGAGCGGATAAAATCAATATCGGGCTTTGCAGCATAAGGATAGGCACCCATGGATACAACCTCAAAACAATTAAACGGAAAACGACACTCACAGCCCTGATAAATTACCGCAATACCAGCCGCCCTCTGCCTGTGGCTGAGAGTTTTTATATCCGTACCTTTAAATAAAATACTGCCGCCATAGCCGCTAAAAAGAGAGTTAATAACCTTAATAAGGGTTGTTTTGCCGCTGCCGTTTTCACCTATAATACTGACAAACTCACCTTTATTTATACTAAAGCTGACATTTTTAAGTACGTCGCTTTTACCATAGCCAAAGGTAAGTGAATTTACTCTTAAAATTTCAGACATTGCCCCTATCCTCCCTTTCTGTAAATACAAATATAAAGAACGGACCGCCGATAAGGGTGGTAAGTACGCCGACAGGTATTTCACCTGATGATAAAATACGTGCGGCACTGTCGGCATACAGCAGCAGTACAGCACCAAAAAGAGCCGACAGCGGAATAAGTCTCATATTTTTTGCACCTGTCCACCGTCTTAAAAGGTGTGGTACAACAAGCCCCACAAAGCCGATAACGCCGCATACGGAAACACTTACAGCCGCCATAACCGAGCCTAAAACAAGATAGATAAGGCGCAGCCTTTTTGTATTTACACCGAGAGAGAGCGCATAGTCATCACCAAGCGACATTATATCAAGCTGACCTGCAAGCATAGATGCAATTACAATACAAACCGCCGCCGCAGGCAGTACGGTTATGACACCCTCCCAGCTTACAGCAGACAGGCTGCCCATTATCCAGAACACTATAACACCTACGTTTTCACCTGCCAGCATTTTAATAAAGCTGACGCCCGAGGAAAGCACCGCACTTACAATTATACCTGCAATTATAAGGTTGGAGCTTTCAAGCGCAGTACCCCTGTCAGCTATGTGTATTACGGCAACGAGCGTTGCAAATGCTCCTATAAGCGCAGCAACGGTTACAGGGAAATAAATACCTGCAATTATATTTATTATAAGTGCAAGTGCTGCACCAAAGCTGGCACCTGTTGAAATACCTATTGTATATGGGTCTGCAAGAGGATTTTGCAGTATACCCTGAATAACAGCACCCGATACAGCAAGTGCAGCACCGACTGCACAGGCGCATATAATTCTTGGCAGGCGTATATTCCACACAATGGCGGTTATATTATCGGCAACCTCAAAGCCGCAGCCAAATATTTTATTGGCAATTACATATAAAATGCTTTTTACCTCTATATCCATTGCACCCATACAAACCGACGATAAAATGCCACAGACAAGCAGAATGCCAAGTATTATATAAAAGGCTGTATATTTTATTTTATCTCTCCTGCGTATTTTATCGATTATATCCATTTTATCACCGCTTGATTTTGTAAATAAGGGCATTTACTATTGCCGCCGCAATATTGCTGCCGCCCTTGTTTCCCCTTGCAACTATGTGAGGTATATCGCTGTTGATAATAAGCTCCTTTGCCTCAACCACATTGACAAAGCCTACGGGTACACCGATAACCGCACATGGCTTCAGTTTTCCCTCTGCCGCAAGCTCTGCAATACGTATAAGTGCAGTTGGTGCATTACCTATTGCAAATATCAGCTCTCCGTCAAGAGTACATGCCTTTTCCATACTGACCATGGCACGTGTAACACCACGTTTTTTAGCCTCGTCGGCAACGTCCTTATCACTCATAAAGCATTTAACCTCTCCGCCAAGCTCATGAATTATCTTTTTATTTATGCCCGAAAAAGCCATATTTGTATCGGTTATAATACATGCCCCACGTTTGATTGCAGATAGTATTTTGTCAACCACATCGTCCGAGAATACAAGGTTATCCGCATAATCAAAGTCAGCAGAGGTATGAATTACCCTTTTTACAATATCGTCCTTATCTGCACCAAAGCTCCTGCCGTTAAGTCTTTCGGTTATTATTTCAAAGCTTTTTCTTTCTATATCCATAGGTCTTACAATTTCTGCGGACATTTTATCACCTCATCTATCAAAGCCTTGGCTTTAACAATATCAAGCCCGTTTTCCTGCGGTCTTTTTATTACAATTACATTTATATCAAGTGCCTTTGCGGCTTTTATTTTTTCCTCAAAGCCGCCGTTTGTACCTGAGCTTTTAGTTACAAGCCATTTAATATTGCCTGTTTTAAACTGCTCATAGTTCTGCTCAAAGGAGAATGGACCTTTCAGAAAAATTGTATTTTTTATGCCGAGGGCGGCACATTTTTCCACTGCCTCGCTGACAGGCAGGGCACGCACCATAAGCCTGTCCCTGTAATTTTTAATTACAGTATATTGCTCAAGCTCCTTGCTGCCTGTTGATACAAAAATATTGCCCTGCGTATTTTTAAGATACTCTGCCGCCTCTTTAATATCTGCTGCATATATCACATCATCACGCTTAATTTCATCTCTTAAAAGACGGATATAGCGCACACCTGCAATTCCACAGGCAGATATAATATTTTTTGTAACAAGCTGTGCAAAAGGGTGGGTTGCGTCAATCACAAGGTCATAGCCCTGTATAAGCTGTGCAATACCGACAGTGTCAAGTCTGCCTGTATGCACCTTTACATATTCCATAGGCGGCATTACCTCGCTGCCATACTCTGTTGCTACACAAACAAGCGTATCAACATGGCGGCTGTTAAGATACTCCGCTATTTCCTTACCCTCACTTGTACCCGAAAAAACTGCTGCCCTCATATATTTTTATATCCTCTCGGTGTTACCAGCTTGCCATTTATTATTTCGGTACGGCTGTTTCCTATAATTATTGTGGTAAACATATCGGCATTAAAATCCTTCATTTCATTAAGCGCCATTATGCCGTACTGCTCGCCATCTCTGCCTATATTTCTTACATAGCCGCAGGGGGTATCCTCTGACTTATATTCAAGCAGAATTTCGCACGCCTTTTTAAGATAATCAGCCCTTGTTTTACTTGACGGATTATAAAGGCAGATTACAAAATCAGCCTGTGCTGCAAGGGCAAGCCGCAATTGTATTTTATCCCATGGTGTAAGGCGGTCGCTAAGACTTATCACCGCAAAATCATGAATAAGCGGAGCGCCAAGTACAGCCGCCGCACTGCAGCAGGCGGTAACACCCGGTATAACCTCAATTTCAACCTCGGGGTGCTGTGCGCATACCTGATAAATAATACCTGCCATACCGTAAACACCCGAATCACCGCTTGATACCATAGCAACCGTTTTGCCGTTTAAGGCAAATTCAAGAGTCTTTTTACATCGCTCAGTTTCCTTTGTCATAGGTGTCGAAAAGGTTTCCTTATCTCCTATATACGGCTTAATCAAGGATATATAATAATCATAGCCAGTAACAACATCACTGCTTTTAATTGCATCAAGCGCTCTTGGCGTCATCTGCTCAATACCGCCGGGGCCAAGACCCACAACATATATTTTACTCAAGGCTTTTTAACTCCTTTCATTGCGGCAGCAAGTGTAACACCGTCGCCTGCCGTTTTATTTATTATAAGCCAACCGCTCGAAACAAACACCGCACTGCGCTCGCATACATTATCGGTACCTGTAACCGATTTAACAAAGTCAGATGATTTGAAATTGCCCTCAATTTGATTAAGCTGCTCTGCTGTATAGCAGGTAAGCGGCACAGAATATTTTTTGCAAAGCTCCAAAACGGCATTTTCATTACATTTAATATTTATTGTTGCTATGGCACATACCGCATAGGGGTCAATGCGGTTTTCATCAAGCAGCTTTTGTGTAAGCTCACAAAGTGCGTTTTTATTTGCATCTTTTTTGCTGCCCACACCCAGACAAACACACCTTGGTATAAGGTTAAGGGTGTGCTTAAAAGGCTTTTTTATAAAGGGAGATATAACTATTCCGCATTCAAGGCTTGTGTTATCAAAAACAACATTATCGGGCAGTTTATCCGTAAGCTCAATATCGCTTATAAGACCCACACTTTCGCCCTTTAAAAGAGCTGATGAAATATGTTTTATACTATCGGCATTATATACCTTAAATCCCTTTTTTACTGCCCATGTATCAACCGCCCATACTCCGTTTATGTCGGTTGCGGTTGTTATTACTGGTACAGCACCTATAAGGGCTGCAAGTCTTTGTGTAAGGTCATTTGCACCGCCTATATGTCCCGAAAGAATAGGTATTACAAAACTTGCAAGCTCATCACACACTATAACGGCAGGGTCAGCTGTCTTACTTTTTACAAACGGAGCTATTGCCCTGACCGCAATACCTGCCGCACCTATAAAAATAACGGCATCGGCATTTTCAAAGGCAGTTTTGGTAAGCTCTTTAAGCTGTCCCTTTACAATGCCGCTTAAATATGCCCTTGTGTCCAGAAGCTCGCTTATTTTCCTGTTAAGCAAATCTCCCTTATCGGTAAATGAAAAGCTGTATATTATCAATCCTGCTCATCCTTTCCTTTTCTGAAGCAGTGTGTAAAGGTAGGGTCGTACAGCTTGGAACGGTCGTAGTCATCTCCAAGAAAACCGCCTACGGTTATAAGAGCAGTTTTGGTAATGTCATTTTCCTTTGCAGCAGAGGCAAGATTTTTAACGGTTGTTCTTATAACCTTTTCGTCCTCCCATGTTGCCTTATAAACTATGGCAGCAGGCGTATCCTCACTGTATCCCCCCTCAATAAGTTTTTTGCTAAGCTCCAAAAGCATACCTGCCGAAAGAAAAATTACCATTGTTGCGCCATGAGAGGCAAGCAGTGTAATATCCTCCTTTTCCGGTACTGGAGTTCTGCCTGCAATACGGGTTATAATAACACTCTGGCTTACATCGGGCAGAGTGTATTCCGCTTTAAGTACCGCCGCCGCTCCAAACATTGAGCTGACGCCTGGACAAACCTCATATTTTATATTATTTTTATCAAGTAAATCCATCTGCTCACGTATTGCACCGTAAATTGACGGGTCGCCCGTATGCAGCCTTACAGTCATTTTACCGCTTTTTTCTGCCTTAAGCATAACGGCTATAACCTCTTCCAAAGTCATTGATGCACTGTTGTATATCTCGCAGTCCGCCTTTGCATATTTCAGATGTTCCTTATTGACAAGAGAGCCTGCATAAATAATAACATCGGCATTTTCAATAAGCTCTCTGCCCCTTACGGTTATTAAATCAACAGCACCGGGGCCTGCACCCACAAAATTAATCATATAATCACCCATTATCCTTTACAATAATTATGGAGAAATAGCTGCTTGTACTATCAAGGTCAAGCTCTGAAAGAGATTTATATATTTTTTCATTCTCCATGCCACAGCATTCCACCATTGACGCCTTATCAAGCATGCCTTCCTTATCAAGCATATCTTTTACATCGGATATAGCCCTGCCAGCTTTCATAAGCACCTTTGTACCTTTGAGCTTTAAACCGCTTACTGCATCACTGTAGGAGGCAGGCAGAACAACAAGAGCTTCGTCCCTTTCGCAAAGCGACATATTAAGCCTTGCTGCCGCTGCACAAAAGGATGTAATACCCGGTATAACCTCTGTTTCATAGCCCATTGCCGCAATATCCGTATTAACCTGCATTGCCGTTGAGTAAACACTCGGGTCACCCAAGGTAATAAACGCAACGCTTTTGCCGCTGTCAAGCAAAGCAGTTATTGTTTTTGCGATATTTGCATAATTTTTATCAAGCGCTGCAAAATCCTTGCTCATGGGGGTATGAAAATTAATAATATCCTTTCCGCTGATATAGTCCTCAACAATGCCGTATGCCGTAGACTCTCCGTTTTTCATACGGGGTACGGCAATTATATCTGCCCTTTGCAGTGTATTAAGTGCCTTAACCGTTATAAGCTCTTTATCTCC
>CABUWB010000086.1 GCA_902495025.1 uncultured Eubacteriales bacterium | reverse complement strand
GTGAAACCTGTGGCTCTGTCCAGTATAAGTTGGAAATATGTATTATCCTTGATGCCTGCTCGGTAATTGCCTTTACAAGCTTAGGGTGATTATGACCGAGTGAGTTTACGGCAATGCCTGCAACAAAGTCAAGGTATTCCTTGCCATGCTCATCATAAACATACATACCCTTGCCCGCCGCCAAAGTAATAGGAAAACGGTTGTAGGTGTGCATTATATATTTTTCGCCAAGTTCTGCTGTTGTCATTTTTATTCCTCCGTTAAAATGATAAATTAGAGTTTATCTTATTAACGCTGCTGTCGCAGCTACACCTCATCAGTCACCTGCGGTGACAGCTTCCCCTGAGGGGAAGCCTTAGTTACCTGCACATTTCAAGCCTTCCCCTCAGGGGAAGGGGGACCGCTTGCGGTGGATGAGGTGTAAAACCGATACTCTATAAACTCTAATTTATATTAATTTAATCCTTAAATAATATCTATTCAAATACGACAGTCCCTTTTGTGTTTTTATATTACAGCTCTGCAAGCTTTTCTATTGCCACATAAATTTCACTTATCTCATACCATGTAGCAAAGTCCACGCTGCCTGTTACGGGCATATTGAATATACGCTGAAACTCCTCAACGGCACGTCTTGTGGCATCACCGTAAATACCGTCAACCCTTACCTTTGGTATGGCGGTATAGGTTGAGGCAATTGAGTTAAGCTGGCGCTGTATGGTGCGCACATCATCACCCGTACTGCCTACGGTAAGCGGTGTACCCGGATAGCTTATAGGTATGCCGGTTACCTTTGGTGCAGCGTCAAGGTAAACATCATTGCCGTAAAAATAACGCAGTATTTCAATGGCACGCATACCGTCCTCCGCAAGGGCGGCACTGCCCCACTGGGTCATCCAGCCGGGACACTGAACATTTTTGCCGTCGCAGTATTGTGCAAAAAGCGGCTGCCGCTGTCCCTCTCTCTTTATATAGGTGGTAAAAAGCTCGTCAACAATGTCGCTTATCGACTCATAAATTGTTCTGCCGTAGCTGAAATACTGGTCGTAGCGTGTGGAGCTTGTAATAGTAAAGTCAAATCCGCGATTTCTATACCACTCGGTGAAAACCCTGTTAAGTGTAAAGGAGTTTATTGCAAGTACGTTTGCTTTTATTGCCTCTGTGGGCCACGTTGAATATATCTCGCCTGAGGCAACATTTTTAATATAGTCCTTGTAGGGTACATAATAATTTTTTGCATTGGAGCCTGGTACGCCGTCATGCACAACAATAATTTCGGGAATCTGCACCGTATCAAGCACAACAAAGCCTGTTTCGGGCGGCAGCTCCTTAACCTCCTCCTCAGGGATTTTAGGCGGATAATTGCCCCACAGTACGGGCGGTGTAACCGTTACGTTTTCCTCTCCACGTCTGCCGAGGTATATACGCTGTAAGGCGGTAGAGCCTGCAAAAATCTGTACTCCTGTTACGGTTTCATCGTTGTAGCCGTCTGCGCTTATAAGCAGGTCGTACTCGCTGTAAGGCTTTTGGGTTGAGGTTTCCTCAAGTGAATACTGCTCGGGCGGTGCGGGCAGCTCCACAGTTGGGGTGCGTCCCGACGAGTCGGTAAAAAGCTCCTCTATCACATTGCCCAGCGAGGGCATTCTTATAACTACCGACGCACCTGCAATTGGCTTTGCAACGGTTAAATCATATACTTCCACCTGCAGCCGTCCAAGCTGCTCGTTTACATTTACCTCTAATATTTCCAAAAAAACAGCCTCCTTCAAAAATAATTAAAAATCTTGTTATTGATATGTTCGTACTTTTACTGTATAATTTATAGTATTAAGGAGGCAAATATATGAGTGATTTTTTTAAGTTTGAAGGTAAATTTTTTAAATATGGTACGCTCCTTGGCGACCTTATGATACTTACCCTGCTGTGGACGCTTACAAGCCTGCCGCTTATTACGCTGGGCGCATCAACAACGGCTATGTACTACGTTACAACAAGGCAGCTTTCCAACAGAGAGGGCTATGTCAGCAGGGACTATTTCCGCAGCTTTAAGGAAAATTTTTTGCAGGCAACGGGTGTCACTATCCTGTTTGCGGTGGTTTTTGCGGTGCTGCGCATTAATTTATACATACTGCCTGGCGACTCGCTGCTCTTTCCCATACAGTTTGTGCTTATTGCCATAGCTGTGGCGGTGCTGGTGTTTGTATTTCCCGTACTGTCAAGGTTTAAGCTGAAATTTTTTGAGCTGCTGCGTACCAGCTTTTTCCTTGCAATAAGGCATTTTCCTACAACAATAACTTGTCTTGTGCTGCTTTTTGCCGCATATCTGCTTGTGCTGCGTTGGCCTATTGCCTTTATTGTGTGTGCAGGTGTTTACGGCTCGCTTACATCGCTTATGTTTATGAGGATATTTAAAAAGTATGTACCGCAGATGGATACAGACGAGTTTGACGAGCTTAAAAGAAACGGTGAGCTTGATGAGCAGACAGAGCAAACAGATGCAGCAGAGGAATAACCTACAGCTATTTTACATAAATTACTATTGTATTTATACAAAATGGGTGATATAATTATTTTGAAGTCAAAATAAAAATTGTTACCGTTGTCTTTACTTTGAAGGAGAATTAATATATGCAAAAAGCATTGGGCTCAAGAGTTCATCTTGATGATACCGATAATAAATATGCTGTGGAATTTAATTCCTATATATCTGATTTGCTTGATTACAGTGAGGTGCAGGAGCTTGATAACTTTGAGCAGCATTTCCGTACATCAAGGCTTCAGCACAGTATCAATGTGGCTTATTACAGCTACCGCATAGGCAGCGTAATAGGCGCAGACCCTAAGGCTTCTGCAAGGGCAGGGCTTTTACACGACCTGTTCCACTATGACTGGCATACGGACAAGACTCCCGAGCTGCACGCTTTCTATCATCCAAAGCTGGCGCTTGAAAATGCAAAAAAAATTGTGGAGCTTTCACCTCATGAGGAGGACGCAATTTTAAAGCATATGTGGCCTCTGTACTGGGGTATGCCAAAGTATAAGGAGTCAGTTGCGGTTACGCTTGCCGATAAGTACGCAGCCGCAATGGAGGTATGCTATCAGTGGGGTACCTTTTTTGCAGGCAAGATTGTAAAAATTTTTGCCTACAGTCACAACTGAAAATATGTATAATGCGGCAGAGTGTAAAGCTCCGCCGCATTTTTTATTTGCGGATTATCTGCCCGCCATTTCCTTTTCCTGGCGTTCAATCATCTTTTTTACCATATATCCGCCTACCGAGCCGTTCTGGTAAGAGGTTAAATCACCGTTGTAACCCTTTTTCAATGGTACGCCAAGCTCCTGTGCAACCTCATATTTAAAGCTGTCAAGTGCCGCCCTTGCCTCGGGAACAGCCTTTCTGTTGTTTGATGACATATAAAGCCCTCCTTTTGGTTTACGCATTTTTATATAAACGAAAGAAAAATTATTTCTTTCGGTGAGATTATTTTATGTCGTTTTGTATAAAATAAAAGTGGAAAATAAAAAAAACGGAGGAAAAAAACTCCGTTTTATAAATTATTTCTTTTTTAAATGAGTTGAATTGAAAATTTTTATTTCGGGCTTTTCGGGGTGTATAGCCTTAAAAACCCTTGCTGTATACAGCGCATCGCAGCAGGCATCGTGAAACTGCTCGTCGGCAGGCAGGTTAAGCGCCTCAACCGCATTTTTTAAGCCAATATTGCCGCCATGGCTGAATTTAAGGTATCTGGTTGCAATATGCTGCACGTCAATATATTCAATTCTTACAGGCGGCTCGGCAACGTGGTGATAAATCATATTTCTGTAAAGTGCCTTAATATCGCTTGTACCCCATGTACACAAAAGCCTGTCGCTGCCGATAAACTGCCTGAACTGCCTGTATGCCTCGGGGAAAAAGGGCTTGTCCTGCAAATCTTCGGCGGTGATGCCCGTAATTTTGGTAACGTATGGGTGCATGCGAGGATAGATTGTAGGCTTAATCATTATGCTGATTTCATCCTTGATATTATAGCTATCGTCCATACGCACAGCGCCTATCTGTATAATTTCAAAGCGGCAGTTTTCGTTTACGGGCACAGGCTCGTCTGTAAAGTCGAATGCCTGGTTAAATTCAAAATCCAAAAAAGTATACATCAGCTTATTCCTTTCTTCCCAGTACCTCTTTTACGGTGTCGGCAAAAGCGTTTGCCGCCCTGGTGCGGTAAGCGTTCTGTCTGTAGGCAATAACAAGCGTCCATGAGAATGCAGGCTCGCCAAAGCTGTAATATTTAGGTGCATTTACAAGGTACGAGGAGGAAATGTAGGACTCCGGTACAAAGCAGAAACCCATACCTGCGGCAGAAAGCCTTAATGCTGTTTCTATCGAGCTTGTTTCAAGCAGAATTTTAGGCTTTATGCCTGCATTTGCAAAAAAGTTATCTGCAATCTGCCTTACTCTCTGGTCGGAGTGCAGAAGGATAAAAGGCTCGTCTGCAAGGTTTTCTATATTGATAAAAGGATATTTTTCGCCCCTGTCCTCAGTGGTGCCGTTATAGGCAGGAGGTGCAGCGAGATAGATTTTTTCCTTCAGAATTTCATCGTATTCAATATTTTTGCTTTTTATGGGCAAATTCATAAGGCAGAGGTCAACCATACCATGTGAGAGCAAGTCCTCAAGCTCTGATGATGCCGCCTCGGTAATTGTTATGTCAATGCCTGGATATTTTTCCTTAAAAACGGGGAGAATATCAGGCAGGGGATTGTTTGCTTTAGACGGTGTAAGACCGATGTTAAGTCTGCCTATTTTAAGGTCGGACACATCGTCAAACTTCTTCTGCAGGTTGTCAAGTATGCTTAAAATATTAAGCGCTGTTTCAATATACAGCTCGCCCTCGTAGGTAAGGGTAAGCGGAGAGGTATTGCGGTCAAATATAGTTACACCAAGCTGTGTTTCAAGCCTGTTGATGTACTGGCTGAGCGACGGCTGTGATATAAAAAGCTTTTTTGCCGCTTTTGAAAAGCTGCGCTCCTCGTTGATTGTAAGCACGTATTCAAATTGTTTTAAGTCCATATTATTTACCTCCGCAGCGGATTTTAAAAATTGTCGTTTTATGGTTGCTTATAGCATTTAGGCTATATACAACATAAAATAAAAAGTAGTTGGAATATTCTCTGTTTTATAGTACAATAAATTATGTATAATTACAACAATTTTAGAAAAATATTCGCAAAATTTTTTTTGGAGGTGTATTTATGAGCAGACTTGATGAAGTAAACGAGCTTATTGCAAGACGTACTCAGGAGCCTACCACTGCACGTATCAGAGCCGAAAAGCTTTTTGATAAGGAGAGCTTTGTTGAAATTGGCAGATACAACGATGACGCAGGCGTGGTTACTGGCTACGGTACGGTTGACGGCAGGCTTGTTTATGCTTATGTGCAGGAAAGCGCAGTAAACTATGCTCATGCTAAGAAAATAGGCAACATTTATGAGCTTGCACTTAAAATGGGTGCACCCGTTGTTGGCGTTATGGATTCAAAGGGCGTTGTGCTTGAGGACGGACTTGATGCCTTTGAGGCATACGGCATGATGTTCAGAAACCAGAGTGCGGCAAGCGGTGTTATACCACAGATTAGCCTTGTTGTGGGCGACTGTATGGGTGTCAGCAGCATGATACCAATGCTGTCCGACTTTGTTATTATGTCCGAGGATAATGCAAAGCTCTTTATGATGAGCCCATCTGTTTTCAGCGGTCTTGAGGGCAAGACAAGCACCTACGATTCCGTAGGCGGTGCAAAGGCTCACGAGAGAAGCACAGGACTTGTTCACTGTACCTGTAAGAGCGAGGACGAGTGCTTTGCAGCAGCAAGGGATTTACTCTCCTACCTGCCCGACAATAACCTTGACGGTGTTATTGCCTCCGAGGTGACAGACGACCTTAACAGGGTTGACGAGGCACTTAATACCATTGTGCCTGAAAATGATGATGATGAAATTGATATGAGATATATCATTACCTCCATTGCGGATAATGCAAAATTCTTTGAAATACACAAGGGCTTTGCGGATAATATTATTACAGGCTTTTTAAAGCTGGACGGCATTACGGCAGGCGTTATTTCCTGTACTGGTCAGTTTACGCTTGCAGGCTGCCATAAGAGTGGTGAGTTTGTGAATATCTGCGACGCCTTCAACATACCTGTAATTACCCTTACTGACGCAAAGGGCTACAAGAAGGAGTATGAGCAGGAGCATAACGGTATTGTAAGCCAGGCTGCAAAGCTGCTTTACAGCTTTGCAAATGCCACAGTGCCTAAAATTAACATTGTTATAAGAAACGGCATTGGCAACCCTTACCTTATCATGAACTCAAAGCATATAGGTGCTGATATTGTGTACGCATGGCCATCTGCAAAGCTTGCCCTTATGGATAAGGCGGCACAGGTCAAGGTGCTTGGCACAAGCGCACAGGAGTATGACGAGGCTGCATCTCCTTACAGCGTTGCGGCACAGGGCTATGTTGACAATATCATTGTACCTTCCAATACAAGAAAACGACTTATCAGTGCGGTTGAAATGCTTTTAACAAAGAGGGAATCCAAGCCTGCAAGAAAGCATTCCTGTATTGAATTTTAATAAACGGGAGTGATAATTACATGAGCAATTTTTTAAATGCTGTTATGCTTAAGCTTGAGTCAATTCCCACAACGGTTGACGGTGGGCTGCACTTTGACAATATAGATATAGGCGTAATGACTACCGTACTTGGTGTTGCCATAGTTTTTCTTATACTCGTTGTAATTTGTCTGCTGCTTGCAATTTTTGCAGTGCTTGTTAAGGATAAAAAGCAGACAGAGGGTACAAGGGCGGTTTCATCTGTTAAGCCACAGCCTATTGTACCTGTTAAGAGTGTACCTGCGGCACAGCCACAGAACTATATGGACGATAAGCAGCTTGTTGCGGTTATTACGGCTGCAATTGCGGCAAGCATGGGTACCGATGTGGGTACTGACGGCTTTGTTGTAAGACGTATAAGACGTGTAGGCAACTGGAATCAGGACGCAATAGAGCAGCAGCAAGGCGGATTATATTAATTGATTTATTCGAGGAGGATTAATAAATGAAAAATTACAGAGTTACAGTAAACGGATGTTCATACGACGTACAGGTTGAGGAGGTAGGCGCATTTGCACCAAGTGCAGCACCAAGTCCTGCACCAGCTCCTGCAGCGGCAGTTCCTGCACCTGCGGCAGCACCAAGTCCTGCACCTGCGGCAGCTTCTGCAACAGGCGGCAGCGAGGGTAACATTAAGGTTACTGCTCCTATGCCGGGCACAGTGCTTGATATTAAGGTAAACATTGGTGATTCAGTATCAGAAAACCAGGTAGTTATCATTCTTGAGGCTATGAAGATGGAGAACGAAATTGTTTCTCCGGGTGCCGGCAAGGTTTCCTCGATTAATGTATCAAAGGGCGACACAGTTAATTCGGGCGACGTAATGGTAACTGTTCAGGGCTGATTCCGACAGGGGGTTGGTTTAAATGGCAGATTCAATAATGCAGGCCATAGCTAATTTTGCGCAGAGCTCGGGCTTTTATCTGCTCTTTCAGGGCGATAACTATAAATTTCTTATTATGATTGCGGTTGCACTGTTCTTTATCTACCTTGCAATTGCAAAGCAGTTTGAGCCTTTGCTGCTGCT